>CAYMWC010000040.1:0-29577 GCA_964393695.1 uncultured Pleurocapsa sp. | reverse complement strand
GAGAGCGAAAACCCTAATTCAGCAAGCTTTCTGATTGTTCGTGTCGCCCCCACAGGATATTTTGGACATTGTTTGAGATTTTAACTTATCTAAGAATATCGTTTTAAATGAGTAATTAAATAGTGATTTTTAGCTCTAGTTAGTAATATTTTGATAGTAAATTCCTCGACCATCTGTACCAATAAAAATTAGACCAGATTTTTGGAAACTAGCTTCTAAAACAAGAATAATTTTTGCTTCATCTTCGTTAAATAAAGAAATGTCATTGAGTTTACGCCAAGATTTTCCCCGATCGCGAGATCTGAATAGTCCTTCTCCTTGGTTGGTAACTTTACCGTAAAGATAAATAAAAGGAAAATTATGGGCTTTTGTTGGCTTACCAAAGGCAAAAAGTTTTGATTGTTTTACCTGGGAAATAGGAGTAAAATTGTTACCGCCATCTTTAGAAACATAAATTCCATTTTGATCAAGACTTAACCAGACCTCATCTTCTTTTCCTGGAACAGTTTTAAGAATGTAATCTTCTACCGATGGTAAAGAGCTATTGACCTTTAAAAACGTTACTCCATTATCATTACTACGATATAATTTCCCGCCTGCATAATAATAAAACTTGTTACCATTTATCCCATCGGCAGCAATTGGTTGCACCCAATTCCAAGGGCCAATAATGCCATTTGGTAATCCTGAAACTTGTCGCCAAGATTTACCGTTATCCATAGTTTGTAAGGGTTGACCTTCGCTACGAATAACCACAAATTGCTCAGGATGAGTTGCTGAAATTGCTACTCGTAGAGGAATTTTATCGTCAGGAAAATCAACTAACCTGTGCCAAGTTAAACCACCGTTACTGGAAATAGCAACCATATTAACAGTATCATCTCGTTTTCCGCCCACCCTAACTAAATTTAGAGGTTGATTAATACAGTAAGCAATATCGTAAGTATCCTGCCAGTAGCGATCCCAATGTTTGCTTGTTAAAGAATTTTGGTAACCCAATCTATCTTGAGGATAGGCATTTAAATTACGGTGATAAAAACCTTCGACATCAGCTACACCACTTAACAAGATTGCTCCTTTAGGAGGAGATACTAAACTAAAAGTTACTATTTGTTCCTGTCCTTGAGGATGATTAGTCCAGATTGGTTGATTCTCCTTAAAATTATCGGTCATCCAAACTCCAAACCAATCAGACAACCAAACCCTTTGAGGATGAAATGGATCAAAAATTACTGCGGACGTATGGTCATTAAAGAAATAATCCGACCACCAGGGAATAATAGTCTTGGACTTAGATCGGGCTGATTTTTCCTTCCAAGTTTTACCTCCATTAGTAGAATAAAATATTTCACCCCTGCTAACCTCTCCTATCGCTACCAAAACTTGATTGGGATGATCGGGATGAACACTCAAGGCGTTAAAAATTTGCTTTTGATAACCAGATGGAGTAATATCCTGCCAGACATTATTAACATACTTACTCACTCCAGGGGAGTTATCACTAGTGACATAAACACTGCGATCGCCTGAGACGACCATTCTCATCCCGTTTGCTGGACTACCTTTCATTTTTGTCCACGTTAAGCCAGCGTCATGAGATTGATAAATACCATCTCCGTAAGCACTTAAGTATACTTGATTGGGATCTTGAGGATCAAAAGCGATCGCCATCAAGCCAAAATAGTTTGGATCAGCCTGGGAATTAACTTGAAATGAATTAACCTGTGACCAATGTAGTCCTCCATCCCTAGACCGCCATAGACCATTTAGTCGCGAACCAAATAATAGAATGCTAGCATCTTTAGGGCTTATTACTAAACGATTTCCTGCCCAACGTTTGTCTTCATCACCTCCCATTGGTACTTGCAAATCAGACTCGATCCAAGTTTTACCGCGATCGCTACTTTTCCAGAGTCTACCGTTGCCACTAGCAGTATATTTGCCCAATGCTAAATAAACTAACTCAGGATTTTGAGGATCAAGAGCTAACGCTTCTACACCGTAATAATTCCAAGGTAAACGAGGAAAATCATCAATAATATTATGCCAGCTTTTCTGTTTAGGATTCCAACGATAAGCTCCTCCGTTATCGGTTTGCATATAAACCAAATCTGCTACTTGAGTATGAGCATAAATGCCTGTGACATACCCTCCACCACCAATAGGAACTAGCTGCCATCTTTGCTTATTTATGGCTTCTTTTTTGACTATTTGCTCTTTTTTAGCCAAAATTAGCATTGGATGGTTTAATTGATGAGTGATTATAAAGGTTAGTACTATTAAACTAGCAATAAGCCAATACAAATAAATTTTTTGCTTATTTTCCCTACTCATATTAATAATTTATCTATTAATAATTTATCGAGGATCTTTAACTAAAAAAGGTTTTTTAAGCAAAACAATAATATCACTAACAATATTAGCTGGAAAAACTTGTTTTAATAGTAATTTAACTAACAACACAAAACTATTTTTCTTGAATAAAATAGGAGGATAAAGTTGCATAGCCTGCCAAAATTTTTTTCTAGCTTGTGTAAGATTTTCAAGATTATTACTATTAAGATATAGCCCTCCGCAATAAAAATAAAAATTAGCTAAACTCACGGTTTTTTGTGGCTTAAACTTAACTAACATATTTTGGTAAGCTCTGTTTAGTACCCGTATACCTTCAGCTTCCATAATATCTGCTTTAGAAGTCATAGATCCTGCTGACTTTAGGTAGAGAATTTGTGGTTTAGGAACAAGAACAAAATCCCACTTTGCTGCTAGTCGTAAATAATAATCCCAATCTTCGCAAGATTTAAGGGTAGGCTCAAACCCTCCAACAGAATCAATTGCTTCTCGCCGAGTCAAGATATTAGAACCATTGCTAATAAAATTACCCAGTAGTAAATCTGGAAAAATATTACCTGTAAAACTTACTTGGTTGTCGGGAACAAAACTAATATTATTTGGATTATCTGGATCTTCTACCATAAAAGTTGTCCAGCTATAAGCAACTCCAGCATTGGGATGTTGTTGTAGAGCTAATAATTGTTTTTCTAGTTTATCTTTTGTCCATAGATCATCAGCATCAATAAACGAAATATAATCCCCAGTGGCACGAGAGATTCCTCGATTACGAGCAGTGGGTAAGCCTCCATTTTTATAGGAATAAATCTTGAGCTTTTGATCAAAAATAGTTGCTAATACTTCTAAAGTACGATCACTAGAGCCATCATTAATAACAATAATTTCTAGATCTTTGTAGGTTTGCTGCTGAACTGATTCTATCGTTTTGAGAATTGTCCGCTCTGCATTATAAGCGGGAATAATCACTGAAATAGTAGCCATGTTAAAACCAGATAATTACTTTTATTAAAATTAGTTACCAGAAAATTTGAGACTGCGACGTAATCCATATAAAAGAGTTAAAAATTGTTGGTAACCATTTGTTCCAAAGCAGCGCATAATGGCGATCGCCATACTTAAACGCCAATGTTCTTTAGCAAAAAACAACCAAGGATTATGCTTGAGAGCTTGTAAACGACAATAGCTAGCTTGTTGATAATCTTTGGCTTGGCTTTGTAGAGCTTTCCATCCCAAAGTCAGATAGCAATTCCCATAACTTTTATTTCTCAGAGGCAATAGTTCTAAAGAAGCATTAGCAAAAGCTTTTTCGATCACAGCCCGAAAACTTTTAGCCACAAGCTCATAGTTTTTGGAAGCACTTCCTGTCAACTGTCGATAGAAAACCAACGGTTGTTTGATAACTTTGAAAGGATAACGGGCTGCAATTCGTAACCACATATCCCAATCTTCACCGACATTTAGACAACTTAGTTGTTCATCAAATAATCCTACCGCTTCTAAACAAGCACGACGAACCATTGGTACACTACCGCATTCAATCAAGTTCTTGGTAACTAATTCGCTCCAAACATTACCTTCTGCTTGATAACAAACTGTTCTTCCAGTAGATTTTCCTTGTTGATTAAGATAAGTAACCCAACTATAAACTAGTCCCACTTCAGGATGATTATCTAATATCTCTACTTGTTTAGCTAACTTAGTAGACTCCCAAAGATCGTCCGCATCCAAAAAAGCTAAATATTCACCTTGAGACTCTCTAATTCCTGTGTTGCGAGTTTTTGCTAGACCTTGATTTTCTTGAGAAATTAACCTGACTCGTGAATCACTAATTTGAGACACCCACTCGGCTAAATTGTCAGTGCTACCATCATTAACTATTACCACTTCAAAATCGGTATAGGTTTGGTTTAAAAGGTTAGTTATGGTTTCTGGTAAATAAGCCATGCCGTTGTAGACAGGGACAATTACTGAAACTTTAGGCATTATTAATACTCCTTAATTTGAATCAAATAATAAAGGTTTGTGATTGAAAACTACTTGACTTGCATTGTCTTTGATAGCAATGCCGATAATTAATAGACCTTGCCAATATAAATAAGCCAAATTTTCAATGTTTTCCCCAAAAGAAAATAACAACAACACTAAAAGTAAACAAAAACCAACTTTGGCAGTTGGAGAATTTTTAACTTGACTTAGTAAATCAACTATAGTTAACACAAAAGGTACGACAAAACAAAGTAAGCCAACCAATCCATGAAGATATAAAACGCCGTACCAAGTATGATGCGTACCAATTGGCATAAATCCCAAAGCAGCAGGGCCTCTAGAGGTGTTGATCCCGTGTCCCCAGATTGGAGCTTCGTTCCACCAACGGTCTACAGTCATGCGTCTCAAGGCTGCTCTTACTTTTGATGAACCTGGTCGTATCTGGTCAAAACTAGTCTTTAAGGTTGTAAACCACTCAATTAGTTGAGGTAGCAAAATACCTATGACAAAACCAACCGAGCTAATTACAAGTTGGACTCTAGTACGGAAAATATTTGTGATTAACCATTGGACTAAGAATACAAAGACAACACAAATAATTGCTAATCGGGATACCGACATAACAATCATCGCGATCGCTCCTAACATTCCTAGCCAACGCCATCTACGGTCAGTCTCTTGAAAAGCCAAAAAAAAGTATACGTTACCCACTAATCCCAAAGCTGGAGCCCAAGGAGTAAATAACTGAAGGCGAAATCCTTCGCCGTAATTCCCCTCTCCAAATAATAGATTGACTGTATAGTACATATCATCTCCCCCTAAAGCCTGTAAGGGAGAAACATAGCTAAATACAGGTAAATTTATCAAATAAGCTAGAGTACTAATTAATACCATGACGAGACATATAGAGCCAAAAATACAGCTAGCACGATAGATTATTTGCGGGCGAATTTTGAGATAAGCAGCGACAAAAAATAACGCAAATAAAGCCCAATGCTTGTACCAATAAAGAGAGGACTTAATTATCTGGACAATACTTAAATCAAAATTGAGATGACCAATAATTAAAACCACCTCCATCATTAACATCCCAATAATCCAAATCCAAGTCAAAGGACAAAAATTGATTCTTTCTCTTAGGGGAGTTTTGGGGGTTTGAAACCACCATTGTTTAATAACTAGAAAAACTAAAATTGTGCCTAAAAATGGAGTGACAATATATTGTCCGCCGAACAAGTAAATGACATAAGCACCGATAATGTAATACCAAATAAGAGTTTCTGGTAAATTGGCTGGTTTAATTTTAGTAGAGTTCATCGCCTGGTCACCATGTCTAAATCATCTATCGAATTTGAGTTAAATTTATGATTCTGATGATGGTTATTATTGACTGCATCTAAATATAAGAAACGCTGTTGATAGCGATCGCGCCACCACAAAGATAATAACGCTGTAGTTAGAAATAATGTACCAATTAACGAACCTGCTAAAACTATCGGTGTTTTGGGCGCGCTTGCTTCTTTAGGTAAGTTTGGTTGAGTCAGCAGAGAAATTGGAGGATAGAGATTAGAGGTATTGGTTTTGTTAATTTCTAACTGAGTTAAAGTTGAGGAATAAACTGCTTCAGCAATCTGCACATTTTTTTTCAATCGATCTAATTCTGAACCAGAACGAGAACGTTGTTGCCTTTGTTTCTCTAGTCGAATAATTTGTCGCTCTAATTCTTGAGCTTGTTCTTTAAATCCTTGTTGTTCCCCTTGTAAATTGATTAGTTCTCCAATTAGATTTTCTTTTTGGCTGTTATTTTGGTTACTATTACTATTTAACCCCACCTGACTGAGGATACTAATGTTGACTGATCGCCCTAAAAGAGAGGAAGCTCTTTGAAGAAGTGCTACTTCTGTTGCCTGACTATCTTCCTGTTTGGCAATAACTAAGGGGTGAGATGGTAAATACTGAGTATTAAGATTAATTAATTCTGTCTTAATTTGACTGTATTTGTCTAAATATTGCTCAAACAAACTATCTGACTGCAAAGATAAAGCATCTTGGGCTTCTTGTGGAGAGAGTTTTAGTTCATCTAACAGTTTATTTACTTTTCCTTCCGTACGTTGCTGCTGACTATTTAATTGAACTTGCTCAACTCGCATCTGCTCGATACTATTGGCTAAATTTTCTACTTGAGCATTGGAAGTTAATCCTGAACTTTCTTGATAGTCTGCTAATGCTTGACGTGCTTTTTCCAACTCTGATTGAGAATTTTTAATAGTTTTAAGCGCATTTTTATCTGGTTCGGTGGACTCTATATTTTTAAGTCGCTCTAAATTATTTTTCAAAGCCCGATACACGGCAATTGCTTTCGCTTTTGATTCTTTGGGAGTATTACCATCCATCTTAAACTCCATTAAAGTAGTATTGTCTAAAATTTCTACTTCTGGTTCGCCAAATTCCTTGGATGTCATCCTCAGACTTTTTGCTGCTGGTTCAATTACATCCTCTGAGGTAGCTAGTAATTTATAGTTTTCTCTGGGATCAGATACTAAGTTACTAAATGGCGATTGATTTTGAGAAGAAGCCTGTCCAATTTCTGGGAGGTTGATTGAAGTTGAAGAAGCTGTTCCCGGTAAGGCAATTGTCCAAATACTACTGTATGTAGGGGGTTTAAATATTAGATAAAGTAAACTGGCACTCCAAAGAAAAATATTGCCTACTAACCAAATTATTAAATAAAGTTGTTTCTTTTTTTGCAGAGAATTGGCTGAAGTTGATTTTAAAAGACTTATCTCTGATTTTTCTAGTTTGCTGTTGGCAGAAATTTTGTCAACTGCTTGGTTTGGCTCGGAGTTAGTAGCTATAGGTTCAGCAGTGACTGTAATAATTTTACTTATTAACCCAGGTCCAATTTGAGCATAACCTTTGTGGACAGATCTAATTGCTTCTTCTAATTCTTCAGCAGGAGTATTTTTGATTAAATAACCCATTGCTCCCGTCTTTACCGCACGAGCTACGTAGTTATCTTCATCATGCATACTTAAAATAATTACTCTGACTCCAGTAAATTGTTGGCAAATAACTTGCGTTGTGGCAATTCCATCTAAACCAGGCATTTCCATATCAATTAGGACTATATCTGGTTTGAGTAATTCGACTTGTTCGATCGCACTATGACCTTCACTAGCAGTCCCAACAATTTTAAAATCTTCTACTGGTTCTAACCAAGCTCTAAGATATTCTCTGACAGTTTTTTGGTCGTCTACTAATAAAATTTTAATCATATTATTTATTGTCAAAGGTTAATGCATTTGCTCTATTATTTTGGATATATGTAAATGTAATAACTATAGATTTTTATAGCAATAAACTTAGTTTTTAAACAAAAATATTAAATTTTTGGGCTTTATACCCAGCAATATACATTTAAAGCAAACTTTTGTAAATAAAAGGTTAAATATGCTGTGTTTAATTTTTTGATATCATCTGTTGATTGACTTTCCATGCCACAAACATGTCAGAATTTGTTTAATTTTGGATTACTTACTTTTGTATTTTTAAATACAAAAACTGTCTTATTTTTAAATTCTTTTACACGACATCAACTCTATGATTTTCGAGGAATCTTATTAATTCGGGCATTTGACATTGTTAATAAAAAAAACTTGAAACATCAGATTATCTATGATAACGTCTTGAGTAGAACTACTTAAGTATAAACGCTTATTTTAAAAGTATAAAATAAAATTTTTACCTACTTTCTCAGGTTCATTCCATCAAATCTAGTAGAACATAGTTCTGAATTTAATTTAACTATTTACATCTGTATAAAGACATAAGTGAATTTACGTATACACATCATCTCATAAGAAAATGAAAAATAAGCCAACATTATCAATCTTCTATCAGTTCGATCCTTGGCGAAGTAGTATTGGCGGAATTCAAACTTTTATTTGCTCCTTTCTCAAGTATGCTCTTTCAGAGTTTGAAGTCAGGCTGATTGGCACGGGAGGGAAGGGTACAACTATTGGACAATGGCAAGAAAAAGAGTTTGCGGGTAGAAAAGTGCAATTCATGCCTCTGATTAAAATCGAAGATGATGACGTTAGGCATTTAATTCCCACAACTTTAAAATACACGACAGCCTTGTTCCAGAATAATTTCGCCTCTGATTTTATGCACTTTTATCGCATTGAAGCTGCTTTAGCGACGAGTAAGTGGCAAGGGGAAAAAACTTTATTAGTTCAAAATGATATCCAGAAGCAAATGGATCCCATCGCTGGCAATAACGCGATTCTCTGGCAAAAGTTTCCCGCAGCCTATTTCGCTTTAGAAGGCTCGTTAATTAAACAGTTTGATTACATTTATTCTTGTCATACTCAGACAACAGAATTCTATCGGCAAAAATATCCTCAACTAGCTGCAAATATTAGCTATCTCAAAAACACAGTAGATGAAGAGCTATTTTATTCTTTAGATTGGGCAACCAAACAAGAGAAACGACGGTCATTAGCAGCGGAGATGGGACTCCCAGAAGCTACTCGTTTTCTACTTTTTGCTGGTCGTCTCCATCCCCAAAAAGACCCTCTGTTATTGATAGAAGCATTTGCTGCTCTCAAGCAAGACAATGTTCATTTATTGATGGCTGGTGCAGGAGAATTAAAATCTGAACTAGAAGCCAAAATAGCTTATTTTGGTTTATCGTCGCAAGTGACGCTATTAGGAGCAGTAACTCAAGACAAGCTAGCTGCTTTACATCAAATCAGTAGTGTTTTTGTGCTTTCTAGTGCATATGAAGGGCTACCTTTTGCAGTTTTAGAAGCACTTTCTTGTGGAACTCCTGTAGTTACCACTAATTCAGGAGAAACCCCAGATTTCCTGGCTGCTGACAGTGGAATTGTCTGTTACAAAAGAACTCCTGAAGCGATCGCCGAAGCCTTAGCCAAAATCCTCCAAAATTCCGAGCAATATCCATCTACTGCTTGTGTGCGAACAGCAAAACCTTACAGTGCCAAAGCAATTGTCAGTGAGGTTTATCAAAATATGTTCGAGCGGTGGGAAGCAAAAAATTCTGCTGCCAAAACTTTAGTCAGTCTCTAGCAAACTCCTCAATTATTAATTAATACACATGAAAATAGCCGTTATTGGAGTCAAAGGACTCCCCGCCAGTCAGGGTGGTATAGAACATTATTGTAAAGTCCTATATCCCAGAATCGTTGAGCGTGGACACTCTGTAGACTTATATGCTCGTTCAAGCTATGTCAAGAAGCCTTGGTTTTCTGTTTATGAATATCAAGGAGTGCGAGTTATCTGTTTGCCTTCCTTACCTTTTCGGGGATTTGATGCACTGACCAATTCTGGTTTAGCTGCTATTGTAGCTGCCTTAAAAGGCTACGATGTTGTGCATTTTCACGCTTTAGGCCCATCTTTATTTAGTTTTATTCCTCGCTTATTGTCTTCAGCCAAAATTATCACTACTTGTCAGGGTCTAGATTGGCAGAGAGGAAAATGGGGCAAGCTATCTAGCGGTATTATTTTAATGGGAGAAAAAATGGCAGCCAAGTATGGTCACAACATCATTGTTGTCTCCAAAGCCTTGCAAACTTATTTTCAAAAATCCTACGACATTAATTCCGTCTATATTCCCAATGGGCCAGGGATATATGCCCAATCAGATCCTAATTTTGCTTTTGTTCGCACTTTGGGTTTAGAAACAGGAAAGTACTTTCTATTTTTAGGTCGTCTAGTACCAGAAAAACGACCAGAACTACTGATTGAAGCTTTTCAAAGACTTAAGCAGTCAGATTGGAAATTGGTTTTGGCTGGTGGGAATAGTGATACCAATGATTACATTACTGAGTTGTTCACGATAGCAGATAATAACCCTAATATTATTTTTGCAGGGGAACTAAAAGGTAGCCGTTTATCGGAGATGGTTAGGGGAGCAGGAATATTTATCTTGCCTTCAGATCTAGAAGGATTGCCTCTAGCAATGTTGGAAGCGATGCGAGAAGGTATTCCCGTAATAGCTAGCGACATTCCGCCTCATCGACAATTAATTGAAGGCGATCAGCCTAAAGGTATGGCTGGGCTACGCGGATTATTATTTAATGCTGGCAGTATTATGTCCTGTGCCAAAGCTTTAGATCAAGGGATTAATCACCCAGAGCAACTAGCTTTAATGGCAAGTAAAGCCCAAGAACATATTAAAGCTAATTATGATTGGGAAAAAATCACTACTGATAATTTATCTCTATATGCGCAGGATTTTGAGAGCGATCGCACTGAAAAAGCTACTAATTCAATAGTTAATAAATCACAAAGTAAATCTTCTAAGGAAAAAGTTACTCAATCTTAACTCTTACTGCGTTGCTACTGCGTCTCCCTGCCAACTAAGTTTTCCGACTAAATCGGAAAGTTTTATTTTATCCTACATTCGGCAGCAGCACAGATGAAATACAAAAGAAACATGAATTCAGGAGAATGAGCATCGCTCAGAAGTAGCTAATTATCCAAAATCAAGAGCAGCAAATAAATACAATTATAGCAACGGACATATTAGTTAGCGGGACTTAGACAAAAAACAACAAGAAAACAGCCTCAAACCCTAATGAAAAAAGGGATTTACACCAAACCCTAAAAAATCGCTGAAACTCAAGTATATCAAGAAAACAACCAAATCGAAGTAAAAAGATGACTGTATATAAGTTTGAGGCTGTTTTTGACAAAAAAATGTCTAAGTCCCGTTAATGGAATTTAATTCACACTAGACGTATAATATATTTTTAAAATAAAGTAACTACTATGGAGTCCTTCAGCGCGTCATTCTGGAGAGCTCAGGATTAACTGTATTATGGGAATCGATCTGCAAATTAACAAAACTGATTTAGAAAGTGTGTATCTCGTTGAACCGTTTCATGTGCATGATAATAGAGGCTCCTTTTATAAGTACGTTGATGAAGGATCTTTTCGTGAGGTTGGGTTGGTAAATAGCTTTCGTGAACAATTTTATTCTGAATCGGGTGAGCGTGTGATTCGGGGGATGCATTATCAGGAACCACCAGAAGCACTGACGAAGTTGGTCTATGTGGTGTCCGGTGCCATTATTGATGTTGTCCTCGATATTCGTAAAGCATCACCAACTTATGGTTCCTTTATTGATTATGAACTGTCATATGATAATAAACGTGCTCTATATATACCGCCGGGTTTTGCACATGGTTTTTCAGTATTGGGAGATCATGCGCTTGTTATGTATTTACAAAACGGCGTTTATTCAACTATGCATGACGCGGGCATTCATTGGAATTCTTTCGGAATGGATTGGGGAATCGTAAACCCTGTGATATCAGAGCGCGATGAGAGGCTACCAGCATTCGGAGATTTTGCGACACTCTTTTAACTATTGTTTAATTGTTAAGAAAAATGTGACTGAGGAATAGCAAATTTGAGAAACGCTACATCAGACTTCTACTTTCAAAATGTCAGTGTAAAGAGACGCATAACAGCGTGCTTGTAATTCCTGCGAAAATTCCTGTTCGGCTTTCTCACGAGCTTGAACGCAAAGTTTGTGATGTCGCTCTTTACTTTCTAGTATCCAAGCTATTCCTTTAGCTAAATCTTCTACCTCAAAGGGTTGAACCAAATAACCATTTTGCTGGTGCTCAATTATCTCTGGTATCCCACCAATCTTAAAAGCGGCGCAAGGAGTCCCACAAGCGATCGCCTCCACTACTGTGTTGGGCAAGTTATCTTGAAGAGACGGTGCTACCAAGACATCCGCAGCAGCATAGACTTGCGCTAAAGAGATATCATCGCTCAATTTCCCCAAATAATGAGTTTTAAATTCCCAGGACTCTTGATTATCTGGTTGTGAAGAACCAACTACAATTAGCTCGATTTTGTCCTGCCATCCTAACTGGCACAGGCTTCGCAAAGCTGCCCGAAGAAAGTGATATCCCTTACGGCGATTACTAGTGGCTTTAATTGCTCCAAACATGACCAATTGCTTGTTTTGAGGCAAGTTGAGTATCTCCCGCACTATCTGGCGATTGACTGGTTTGTATCTTTGTAGATCGAGACCATTGGGAATCACCTCAACTCGTAAATTTCTAAACAGAGAACTAGAGCTAGCGCATTTAGCTAACCACTTACTTGGAGTAACAATAGTTAAGGGAACATTTTTCCAAGCTTGAGATTTTCGCTGCCAAATCCAACGGGATAGATCGCAGTTTTTGTTACTTTTAAGTTGAGGACAAGCACCACAAGAATCAACGTATCGACCACAGTCTTGATCGTAATAACATCCTCCTGTAAAAGGCCACATATCGTGGAGAGTCCAGATAATTGATCGCCCTAACTTAGGGAGGGTTTCAATACGCAGTTGACTATTATGAATCCAGTGCAAATTAATTAAATCTGGATTGAGTTGAGTAACCCTAGAATTGATTGTATCTGGTAGCCACTGAGTAGAAAATGATATTTGAGTATCCCGCCGATAAAATTTTGGAGGGATTGTATCTAAAATTCCTCCCATTTTAGCAATGGCATTATCTACGATGTTTTGGGGAGCAACTACAGTTGAATCTTCGCTGACTTTAGTTTGTACCAGCATTTGAGAGTCAACATTAATTTCCTGAAGCCCTTGATGTAATCGATAAGCAGCACGGGCAGATCCCTCTTTGTGATCCGAAGTGCTGATATGTAGTATTTTCATATCTAATACTATTGTACCCATTTTATAACTTCAAAGGCTTCTGCAAAATCCGTAGAGGCTTTCAGTCCATATACCTGTGCCTGAACTCTGACAAAGTGTTCCCACTTGCCGAGGGTTCTTTGATTCTCAGTTGCAAAAATGCGGATAAGCTCTTGTTTCTCGTCTATGTAGTTATTAATTTCCATAAACATACGGGGATTAAAATTATCATTGCTCATATACCAGTTGCTGCAATAGCACAATACTTTGTCGATGTGCCTTGAGCAATGTATCGAACTTTGAGCTACCATTTGGTGATCGTGATTAGAGTCCCCGGACCAGTGGGTCAATATAAGATCGGGTTTAATCTTTTCTGTTTTATTTAAGATAAAAGCATTTAAGGGTTCATCAAACTCTAGTTGTAAGTTCTTAAAGGTGCCAATGGTTAACTCCGCTTTTAATTTTTCCGCAGACCTTTGAGCTTCCTGATATGCATCTGCTGAAGAGCGTATCAATTCTCCTTCAGGATTGTAATAACCCGAATCTGAAACAATTAGAATATGGAGATCATGACCTTCATCTCTCCAACGGGCAAGAGAACCGCCACAACCAAGTTCAACATCATCTGCATGAGCACCTATTGCCAGAATTTTCATAATCTACAAATCGTTTCTTTTCAAAATAGATAGGATAGTCTCTTTGAGCTCTGGCCAGTTCATTCGGTTTTCCTATATCAATCCAGTATTCATGAATGGGAAAGCTCTTCACGTTAAATCCATTTTCAATGGCCAGGTTGATCAATGTTGGCATGTCCAGATGTTCATTCTTCTCGATTAGATTAAGTACTTTTGGGTGAATGATGTAAATGCCAACATTGGAAAAATAAGTGTAAGAGGGTTTTTCTCTTATGTTAAGAACCCGGAAGTCCAGAACATCTATTACCCCGTAAGGAATTTCCTGTTCTTCTTTACGTATAGCCAGCGTAATGTCTGACTCATTACTGTTGTGAAAATCCAACATAGCTGTATAATCAATGTTGGTTAAAATATCTGCGTTTATAACGAAAAAGCTGTCTGTAGGCTTTTTCGTTAAAATTCCTAAGGACCCCGCTGTACCCAGACGTTTGGGTTCCACAATATAATCTACTTTAGACTCGAGTGTGGGTTTGGATTTTACTGCTTTACGAATCATCTCCGATTTATAATTCAAGGTTAAAGTAAAATCTCCAAAACCGCTTTTCAATAATTGATCCAGTAAGATAAATAAAATAGGAGTTCCACCTATTTCAATTAGAGGTTTGGGAATCCTATGAGTAATGGGGTGAAGCCGCGTCCCAAGTCCGCCAGCCATTATAATAACTTGATTAGAAATTGGGTTGGGTTGCATAACTTGATCGCTCGTTATTAAATCAACAACAACACCTTTATCATTTACAACAGGAAGCTGATGACATTCGGACATCTTCATCAGTTTAAGCATTTCAGATTCGCTGGTTTGCGGAGAAACAATATGAGGATTTTGGTTCATGACTTTGTTTACAGGCGAATCCAGTGGAATCTTATTTAGAATAATTCTACGGATATCCATATCAATTAATATGCCCAAGAGTTTAAAATCTTCAGTAACTACCATTACAATTCTTTGGGAAACCTGATTTAAAACCTGAATTGCTTCAAAGATGGTAGTTTCTTTCGATATGCAAAGTCTTTTATCAAAAAACATATTTGCCCTCATCGAGTTTCTTACTCTCCTTCTATATTGGCATAATTAAAAGAACTGATAAACTAATTGTCCCAAATATTACAAGTATTAGAGGTGGGAATACTAAAAAAGCGAATATTTATAAAGCAACATATCACAAAAAACATAATACTTCAATTTAGGCGTTACTGAATGTGTAATGATCACCTAAACGTTGTAAATATCGGTCTTAAACTTCTGCAAATTTTCCGAATGTGAATACCAGTCAATGCAGGCTGAAAGTCCTTCTTCCAAAGATACTTTTGGGGTATAGTCGGACAAACTTTGAATTTTACTGTTATCTGCCAAAAGACGCTGAACCTCTGATTTTTCAGGTCGAAGACGTTCTTCTTCAACTTCAAAAGTAACATCTTTATTCATGAGTTGAGCGATGAGAGGGAAAAGATCAGCAATTGAAATTTCACGCCCAGAACCAAAGTGGATGGTTTTACCAATAGCCTCAGAAGATTCTGCTAACTTTACAAAGGCATCACAGGTATTTTGCACAAAATTAAAATCCCGAGTAGGAGTAGTGGCTCCTATTTTAATAATATCCTTACCGGAAGCTATCTGCGTAATTATGGAAGGTATGACGGCTCGCAAGGACTGCCGGGGACCAAAGGTGTTAAAGGGACGTGCAATGGTTAAGGGTAAATCAAAGGCATTGTAATAACTCATAACCATAGAATCCGCTGCTATTTTACTGGCACTATATGGAGACTGAGGTTGCAAAGGATGTTCTTCTGTAATCGGAACAAACTGAGCTGTTCCGTAAACTTCACTTGTAGATGTATGAATAATGCGCTCACAACCATTATCGAGAGCGGCAAGACAAATGTTAGAACTTCCCTTGACATTCGTATCGATATAACTTTCTGGAGCCGAATAAGAATAGGGAATCGCAATGAGAGCTGCCAGATGAAAGACAATATCCACATCTTTGGTTATATGAGTACAAAAACCCCTGTCGCGTACATCTCCGGTTAATACTTTAATGGAATCAGTGATGGGGAGTTCTTCAAGCCAGCCCCAGTGATTAAAGGAGTTGTAATAAGAAAGAGCTTTAACTTTACAGCCAAGGGAATGAAGTTTTTCTACCAGATGTGATCCTATAAATCCATCAGCACCTGTAACCAATACTGTTTTTTCAGCCCAATTCATTCCGATTGTCTCCCTCGTCCCTTTGCCAATGATAATTTTAGATCTAATGATAATTTAGAATGAAAAATATGAAATTGTTTTGCAGAGTTTAACAATTACTCAGAAAAGGATTGTGAAACTATTGCACATTGATATATATCAAGTATGCAAAAACGCAAGTTGTGAGAGTCCAAAGCATAGTCTAATCAGCGCTCTCTCTTTTTTTATTTGGATTTTTTGGCCATTGCTCAAAGTAATAGCCTCTCAAACCTTTTAGAAAATAGCGTTTTGCCCGAGCCAATAATTCGAGAGACTTTATGGCAATTGGTTGAATATGCAGTGGAGTTTTTTGTAAGAAATTATCATGGCGTATTAAAGCCCTTTTTTTCTCCTCCATCTGTTTTTGATAAGCGACAGTAGATTTATTTTCTTGATGCCATCTGAAGTCCGTCAAATAAGAATCAATGTGAGCGAATTTATATCCCTTCTGAGCTAGACGCAAAAAGAATTCATAGTCCATTGAATAGTGGAGTGAAGTATCTAAAAAGTTATCTTCTTCAAAGATCCTACGCCTGAAAAATGTGAATATGCCTATAATGTACGAAACATGCAGATATTTAAGAATAAATAAATCGAAGTCGTGTTCTTTTCTAAATTGAATGATATTGCCCTGCTCATCTATCCAACGATAGTCTCCGTAAGCAATATCACTTTCAGGGAAATTGGCAAAAGATTTTACAGTCTTCTCAAAGCATTCAGGTAGATAAAGATCGTCGGCATTGAGCCAGCCAATTATATCCCCTGTTGCCAAGCGGAAGCCTTGATTGAGGGCATCGCTTTGACCTTGATCTGGCTTAGATTCCCAAATCAGGTGAGGATACTTTTGCAGAATTTCAACTGTTCGATCCGTAGAACAATTATCTAAAATAATATGTTCAAAGTTAGGATAATTTTGTTCGAGCACGCTTTGGATAGCTGACTCTATAAATTTGCCCTGATTATAAGAGGGAGTAACGATTGAAATTTTTGGGTATGTTCGAGCCATTGTAATTCCGTTTATTAGCGATTTTGATTTTGGGAACATCCCACTCATGCAACCGAGTATAATTACTCAGCTGCTAAAACAGCGTTTTTTCCAAGATTTTTACGCACTTGACAAACTACGAAAAATATGCATCTCCAAAAATGAGATTCTTCCTTGATTTTTGGCTGAAATTGCAAAAAATACTATTAAACAACTGGTATTTGCTGGATGATTTTGATTTTATCTTATCGTGGGTTCTGTTGCAAAAACTGGGGACAAATCAGTAGTATAATTTGAGCACTAATAGTTACCAGAGCCGATGAACTCAGAGGATGTACGAAAAGTCTAAAACAAAACCAGACAGGAGTTAAAAATCAATTAGGAAAAGTAACGGAGCGACCAACTCTTCGTTGGATTTTTCAATGTTTTCAAGGCATTCATCTAGTTATTCTAAATGGAGTCAAGCAAATCGTCAATCTCACTGATTCTAGAGTTGAAACTATTAATTATTTCTCCAAACATTGTCAAAAATATTATATTTTATCTGGCTAGTTTTCAGGGTTGTACTTAATATTTTAAATCCTAAAAAAGCGAAAAATAATATTCTTTTGCTCATTTTATTGTCAATAATTATCAGTTAATGACAATCAGTTCAAATCAAAGTATTTTGTCGCCCAAAAAGCGTCTGTTCCTGGTTGCCGAGCGAGGAAAAAAGTGCATTCAGACCGATACTTTTTTCCTCACTACAAACTGAAGTGCGAAATGAGAATTAGAATCATTTTCTCTTATTTTTATCGACGACAAAACTATTTTCTTAACATTATTTAATCAAAGCGTCGGATTTTGATTGGTTTTTAGAGCAATTTCTCTGACTGAGCGATCGCCTTGGGGCAAAAATATAATCTTTACATATTACATTTTGACGTGCGGAAAGAGAATTGCAAGAAAAAGGACGGCACTTTCCGAACTTCCCGCACTGAGAAGATCCTGCAAGCTTTCCAGCAGTTATCCCAAGGCTTAGGGATCGAGAGGTAGGAATGAGTATTTTATCCAACGGGCGTGATCGCACCTCATTGATTGGCCTGATTGAGATTCAACCCAAACGGTTTCGTAGTTGAGAGATCGCTGCTGCATGGGAGATCGAAGTAACGTCAGGGCGATCGCCTTGTACTTGATCCAGTAAATGCGATCGCACCTCATTGATTAGCCTGGTTGCAGTTTAAACCCAAACGAGTTGAGCGATCGCTGTTGTATAGGAGGTTGGAGTAACATTAGGGCGATCGCCTTGTATTTGCTTCAGTGAGCGCGAAGTGGAAAAGGGAAATCGCCTCAATCGCGCATCGCTATTATAGAATCTAAAAAAGATAAAATATAGAAAAAATAGTTAACACTTTCTAACCTCAAATTCATGCTATGAGTTAATGGTCTTTTTACCGCAGGATACAGTAATCGCAGAAGAAAAGCTAACCAAGTACCTGCTTGTGCCATTACCGAAGGATGATAAATCTAAATTTCTTGCTCTAGCTGGGTACACATTGAATAATTGGAAGCAACTCGAACAAGATCTGCGTGTTCAAGTCTTATCTCAACCTGCTGAACTAATTGAAACCAACCGCTATGGTAAGAAATATGCTATTCGTGCTTATCTACGAGGAGTCAACGGAATTGAACTCAATATCCTGACCATTTGGATGGTTACAAATGATACAACCAAATTTGTGACTCTAGTACCAGACAAAGGAGCTAATCCATGAAAGTACAATATCCCTTATTTTCCCAAGTTGCCCTGACTGAGGATTTACCAAAACATAACCTGAAACGGGGAGAGATTGCGACAATTGTGGAGTACTACCCTATGCCTGAAGGAGAAGAAGATGGATATAGTCTAGAAGGTTTTGATGTGCCTCAAGTGACAATTGAGGTGGCAGCCTCACAGATCCTTCCTGTTGCTCAATGGCAGAAAGAAGAAATTATTTTAACAAAACTGCGTCAGTTGTCTGGAGTTAGACTGCTACAACTAGAAGATTACCTTGATTTTCTCTTGCAAAAAGATAAAACTGAGCAAAACAGTGCTTAAGAATACATTTATAGCCGTACAAAATTAGATTAAGACATTAATAGTAATCGGGTCGTAAGTAGGAAGTAGGAAGTAGGAAGTAGAATTTCAAAAATGTCCTAACGTTTTTACGTATGGCTATATTATTGGTTGACTACTGGAACTACTCGTCAAGAATTAGCACGAGTAACTATGGATTCTAGTTAGTCTTTGTTCCAAGGATTTTTGGTTTCCTCCCGTCAAACTAATTTACAAGCTCGGCGATCGCCCTCTAAGATCTTTACCAAAATAGATTAGCGATCGCCAAAATTTTATCTGAACAGACGGCTGAAATATCGCCCTTTTGGCATAAAGATAATTCTTTTGTTGAAACTATGGAAGAGTTGTATCAAGGGGTTAAAAGCAAAAATCAGAATCTAATTCAGTAACTTCCTTGGCTCTTTTTTTTGAATTAATTTCTAGTTCTCACGATCAAGTCAGTTAAATAGTTTGCTCTTTTGCTTAACAATTGATAATAAAAAGCAACAAATATTTGTTTTATGCCGATGAATTTGCACAAAGATTGCACAAAAGACTTGCTTGAATAAGCATAGTCCAAAAGTCACTGAATCTCCTAACTTCAAAACTTTTATTAGAGTTAATTAGGTAAAACAAAGCATTGAGCCTGAAATTTAACTATCTATGGTTTTTGACCAAAGTTAGGACTCAGTTTTCTAAAACAATTTTTGTGCAAATTAATATCTAGGAGAAATATTGATGTTTGACGCATTTACACGGGTGATTTCCCAGGCTGATGCCAGAGGTGACTATCTTAGCAACAACCAATTTGATGCTCTCAAAGGTACTGTAGCTGACAGCTTCAAACGTATGGATGTTGTAAACCGTATTACTGGTAATTCCTCGGCTATTGTCGCTAATGCTGCTCGTGTTCTATTTGCCGAACAGCCACAGCTAATTGCCCCAGGTGGTAATGCTTATACTAACCGTCGCATGGCTGCTTGTTTAAGAGATATGGAAATTATCTTGCGCTATGTTACTTATGCAGTATTTGCTGGCGACGGTAGTGTTTTAGAAGATCGTTGTTTAAACGGTTTAAGAGAAACTTATGTAGCTTTAGGAGTTCCTGGTGGTTCTGTAGCTGAAGCTGTAAGCAAAATGAAAGCTGCTGCGATCGCAATTGCTAATGACAGAAATGGCGTAACTCAAGGAGATTGCAGTTCTTTGATGTCTGAATTGTCCAGCTATTTTGACCGTGCTGCTGCTGCTGTAGGTTAATCCTGAATTTGAGACTTAAAAATCTTTAATCATCACTACTAAAAAATTAATTCACGAGGAATATAAAGCATGAAAACTCCGATCACTGAAGCAATATCTGCTGCTGACTCTCAAGGTCGTTTCTTGAGCAGTAGCGAAATCCAGACTGCGTTTGGGCGTTTCCGTCAAGCTGCTGCTAGTTTAGAAGCTGCTCAAGGATTGACTAACAAAGCAAGTAGTTTGGTTGATGGTGCAGCCCAAGCTGTTTACCAAAAGTTTCCTTACACTACTCAAATGCAAGGTCCTAACTACGCTTCTACTCCCGAAGGTAAAGCAAAATGCGCTCGTGACATCGGCTACTACTTGAGAATGATTACTTATTGCTTAGTAGCTGGTGGAACTGGCCCTATGGATGACTATCTGATTGCTGGAGTTGCTGAAATCAACGCTACTTTTGAGTTGTCTCCTAGCTGGTATGTTGAAGCTCTTAAATATATCAAAGCTAATCATGGTTTAAGTGGCGACCCCGCTGTGGAAGCTAATTCTTATATCGAATACGCGATTAACGCTCTCAGCTAGTGATCTGTCAACTTTGAATTGATGGGTTGAGGTAAGTAGAGGAGTGGAGAGGTCGAGGAGGTAGAGGAGTAATTACTCCAAATACTTCACTACTCCAAATACTTCACTACTTCATTACTCTTCAAAACAAATTTGATGACCTACTAGAGTTTTCTAGTAGCTCGGAATCGCAGGTGACTATTGAGCTTGTCTTTTTGTTTAATGGTTGGCTGTAATTCCGAGCCGTTTTTTTAGCCAATAAATTAGCAAATTTGATCAGCAAAAAATTTAGGAGAATAACCAGTGACAATCACAGCAGCATCTCGCTTGGGAATCTCTGCCTTTGACGATACTAATATAGTCGAACTGCGTCCTAATTGGAGCAAAGAAGATGCCAAAATTGCGATCGCAGCAGTCTATCGGCAGGTTTTAGGTAATGACCATCTAATGAAGTCAGAGCGTCTTACCAGTGCGGAGTCTTTGTTAGGAGATGGTTCAATTACAGTCCGCGAATTTGTCAGAGCAGTAGCCAAGTCAGAATTATATAAAGCAAAATTCTTTTATAACAACTATCAAGTCCGCACCATCGAGTTAAACTTCAAACATTTACTTGGTCGCGCTCCCTACGAAGAAGCAGAGATTATCGAACATCTTGATCGCTATCAAAATCAGGGTTTTGAAGCAGATATAGATTCTTATATAGATTCTGAGGAATACGTGCAGAACTTTGGGGAGAATATTGTTCCTTATTATCGGGGCTTTGCCACTCAACGGGGACAAAAAACTGTCGGTTTTACCAGAATGTTCCAACTATATCAAGGCTATGCCAACAGCGATCGCGCTCAAGGTAATACAGGTAGCCCTCGTTTAACCTATGATTTAGCTCGTAATATCGCCACTCCTGTAAATACTCCTGGGGGTAGAGGTTCTTTATCTGGTACAACTACTACTGCCAGGGGTCATTCTTATCGTCTAAGAGTCACACAGGGTGCAGTAGGACGAGCTCCTCAACTGCGTCGTAGTTTAAAAGAGTATGTCGTCCCCTATGAAAGACTTTCGGCAACCCTCCAAAAAATTAATAAACAAGGTGGTCGAATTATTAGTTTGACTGAGGCTTAAACTAACAAAATTTGAAAACAGCTAAGAGCTAATAGCTAAGAGCTTCTAAATAAATATATTCAAGGAGAATAGTAAGTGGCAATTACAACAGCAGCATCTCGTTTGGGAGTTTCTGCTTTTAGCGATTTTAAACCTATAGAATTGCGCCCAAGCTGGACTCAAGATGATTCCAAAGCGGTAATTAATGCGGTTTATCGCCAGATTTTGGGCAATGATTATATCATGCAATCGGAACGTCTAACTGCAACAGAATCATTATTGAGTAATGGTTCGATTACAGTCCGCGAATTTGTCAGGGCAGTAGCTAAGTCAGAATTATATAAGACCAAGTTCTTATATGACAACTTCCAAACCCGAGTAATTGAATTAAACTTCAAACATCTTTTGGGACGCGCACCCTATGATGAGTCGGAAGTGATTTATCACCTCGATCTCTATCAAAACCAAGGATATGAAGCGGATATCGACGATTATATTGACTCCGCAGAATACGAAGCTAACTTTGGCGATAACATCGTACCCTATTATCGAGGTTTTGCTACCCAAACCCAACAAAAAATCGCTGGCTTTACCCGTATGTTCCAACTATATCGAGGTTATGCCAATAGCGATCGCTCTCAGATAGCAGGTAAACCATCTCGTCTAGCACAAGAGTTGGCAGCTAATAATGCTTCGGCGGTAGTCGCTCCTTCTGGTGGTACTGCGGGTTGGGCTTATCGTGATTCTAGTAAAGCTGTTACTCCTGAACGCACCTTTAGAAATTCTAATAAAGAAGGTCGCATCTATCGGGTAGAAATTGCAGGTATGAGTTTGGCGCGCTATCCTAAAGTCCGTCGTGCCAGTCGCGCGCTTTTAGTTCCCTACGAACAGCTAACACCTACCCTACAAAGAATCAACAAAATGGGCGGTAAGGTTGCTAGTGTAACTTTAGCATAAGGGATCAAGGAGCAAGGATACAGGAGCAATTGCTATTTCTATTCTTCTACCAAGAAATGCTCAATGATGAACTAAATAATTAATTCTGCATTCATCGTTCCTAATTCATCCTTATTCCTAATATTCCCTAATTATTTAAGGAGGAAATAAAAATGTTAGGTAGTTCTGTAATAGGAGGTAGTTCTGGTTCGCCTTCTAAAAGTCGGGTTTTTGTTTATGAAGTAACTGGATTAAAACAAAGCGAAACTAACGATAGTAATAATTATCAATTTCGTAGTAGCAGCAGTGTTTTTGTGCGAGTTGCTTACAACCGTATGAACGAAGAGATGCAACGAATTGGCAAAATGGGCGGAACAATTATCAATATTCAACCCCTGGAAAGCTTTCAAAACTCTAGTCAGGTTGTTGAACATAATACTGATGATTCCGAAGAATAGTTAGAATTTGCTTAAAAAGTATTGAAAGGCAAGGTAATGGGTAATAGTTAATAGGTAATGGGTAGTAAGTTTTTTGAACTTAAAATATCTTTCTTATTAATAAATTTGAACAAAGTCAGCCTAATTATAAAAAAAATGGCTAACAAATATTGTTTCAGTTATTACTTATTACTTTATCTCTCATACTTCATACTTCATCCCTCATCGTTTAAAAAAAATGTTTGCAACTATTCCATCTTCTCTTAGAGAGCGACAACATCTGTTGATTCGTCAATTAGCCGATTGTATTGAGCGAAATTGGTCAGAGTATTTGACTTTATCACCTTATCAAATACCTGAAGACTTGGGCTATGTCGAGGGCAGTTTAGAAGGAGAAAAATTAATTATTGAAAATCGCTGCTATCAAACAACTCAATTTCGTAAATTACATCTAGAGTTGGCGCAGGTAGGCGATCGCTTGGATATTCTCCACTGTGTCATGTTTCCCCGTCCTAACTACGATCTGCCTATATTTGGAGTGGATTTAGTAGGCAGTCAAGCAGGCATTGGGGCAGCGATTGTAGATTTATCACCCGTTAATCGCAACCGTTCACTTCCCTCTGTTTACAAGCAAATTTTAGCTAATTTACCCCAGATTGACTTTGCCCAACCCCGTAATTTACCTGAATGGGGTCATATTTTTTCGGATTTTTGTTTATTTATTCGTCCAATAAATTCCACTGAAGAAAATTTATTTTTAGATCGCGTTGAGCAATTTTTAACTTTGCATTGTCTAAATGCAATTACTACACCGGCTGTGGTTTCTACCAAAAAACAAGTAGAAATATTAACAGGACAGCGTTATTACTGTCAGCAACAACAAAAAAACGACAAAACTAGAAAAGTCCTCGAAAAGTCTTTAGGACAAGTTTGGACTGATCGCTATATGAACCAAATGCTATTTGATTGTAATTAGTCATTAGTCATTAGTCGTTAGTTGTTAGTTGTTAGTCATTAGTTGTTAGTAATTTATTTGATGAATACATTCTCTTACCTAATTACCCATCTTAATTAACTTTAGTAAAGTCTTAAATTAACAAACTTTAATCTGAGTTAAGCTTGGTTAATTAAAATATTTCTAAATTGGTCATGGAGGAAGTAAAGCAATTTCCTAACCAACAATTTTTTCTCCAAGCTGTATTTGAACGTTCTTTAGAAGCGATCGCGATTATTGACGAAGGCGATCGTCTAGTTGAAGTTAATCCTGCTGCCTGTAGGTTGTTTGGTGCGACTAAAGATGAACTGGTAGGGCAAATAATTACAGATTGGTTTGATTTGACTCTAGAAGCAGAAATAGCCGAAATTCAATGGCAACAAGCTGACGGTAGTAGTAAGACTTTAGAATACAGTCGAGTTAAAGATTTATTACCCAATTACCATTTATTAGTTTTTAGAGATATTAGTAAATTGCAACGGGCAACTGCCGAAGAATTAAACCGAGAACACCGACGGGTTGAGTTGTTTGCTGAAGTAACCCTCAAAATTAGGCAATCATTACAACTCGAAGAAATCTTGCGGACTGCGGTGACTGAGGTACAAAGCATTTTACAAGCCGATCGCGTCTTAATTTATCAAGTGTTTGCTAACGGTACGGGAATGCCAATTAAAGAGGCTGTTTTGCCAGATTATGCTCCCATTCTGGGGGTGGAATTTCCTGAAGAAGTTTTTCCCGAAGATTATCGTCAGTTATATACCAGAGGAAGGGTACAAGCGATCGCCGATGTCCACGATCCGTCCGCAGGTTTAGCGGAATGCTTGATTGAGTTTATGGATGAATGGATGGTTCAGGCAAAGCTGGTAGTGCCTATTCTGCAAAATTTTAAATCTCAATCCGAAACCGAAGGCGACTGCCTGTGGGGCTTATTAATTGCTCATCAATGTCAAGCACCAAGACAATGGACAGAATTTGAATTGGAACTAATGCAACAATTAGCCAATCAAATTGGTATTGCTTTATCTCAAGCAGAATTACTAGAAAATCTAGAGGGGTTAGTTACCGAACGAACTGCCAAATTAAGACAAGAAATTAGCGATCGCCAAGAAGCAGAAATAGCCTTGCGTCGTAGTGAAGAACAACTGCGGTTAATTGCTAATGGGTTACCAGTCTTAATTGCCTATGTGGATAAACAGCAGCATTATCGTTTTAACAACGAAGCCTATCAAACTTGGCTGGGATTATCTCCGACTGCAATTCATGGCTGTCATCTTTCAGAAGTGCATGGGGAAGAAGAATATCAACAAATTCAGCATTTTATAGAATTAGCCTTGGTAGGACGAACCGTTAATTACGAAAAAGATATCATTCTTCTGGATGGCTGTGTTCATTCTCTGAGTATTACTTATATTCCCCATTTAGAAGCAAATCAAGAGATTTTGGGCTTTTTTGCCTTAACTAGTGATATTAGCGATCGCAAGGCAATTGAACGGATGAAAGATGAGTTCATTGCTGTCGTTAGTCATGAATTACGTACACCCCTAACATCAATTCATAGTTCCCTCAAAATTTTGACTACTGGTAAACTAGGCAACCTCTCCGAGAAAGGACAACGAATGTTGCAAATTGCCGACGAACAAACCGAACGGCTAGTCAGACTGGTAAATAACGTTCTTGATCTCCAGCGCATCCAGTCAGGCAAAGTCAAAATGAACAAACAAGCCTGTCAAGTTACAGATTTGATGATTGAGGCGGTGCAAACCATGCAGGCGATGGCACAGGAACAACAGGTTAAGCTTTTAGTCGAACCCGTTACTTTACTGGTGTGGGCAGATCATGACTATATTTTACAAACCCTAACTAATCTGATCAGTAACGCCATTAAGTTTTCTCCCCCTAAGAGTACAGTTTGGCTTTCAGCCAGTAAACAAACTAATTCTCATCGCCAGCAGCCCAAAACGATTCCCTATATTACCTTTGCAGTTAAAGATGAGGGGCAGGGAATCCCTAGCGATCGCCTAGAGACAATTTTTGAACGATTTCAGCAAGTAGACTCTTCTGATTCGCGCAAAAAAGGAGGTACAGGCTTAGGATTAGCAATTTGTCGGCAGATTGTCGAAGGACACGGAGGACAAATCTGGGCTGAAAGTTGTTTGGAAGAGGGCAGCAGCTTTTACTTTACTCTTCCTGAACTTATGCAGTCAGAATAGACTGGGAGACTGGGAGACTGGGAGACTGGGAGACTGGGAGATAGGGAGAATTTTTCTAGTTACTTTAAAAAGCGATCGCGATGAATAATAAACGAATTTTACTAATCGACGATGAAGAAACCATTCAAGAGGTAGTGCAAGTGGGGATTGAAATTGAAGCAGGGTGGCAGGTAGCGATCGCTTCTTCTGGTTTGGAAGGAATTGATTTGGCACAAAGACAACAACCTGATGCTATTTTGCTAGATGTGATGATGCCTGATATGGATGGTATCTCTACTTTGTCTAATTTAAAAGCCAATGCTCAAACGTGTTCTATTCCTGTTATTTTTCTAACTGCTAAAACCCAAGCTACCGAAAAAAATGAATTACAAAATTTAGGAGTAGTCGATGTAATTACTAAACCCTTTAACTCCATGACTTTAGCTAGTCAAATAGCCAAGATACTTAAGTGGGAAATGTAATTACAGTGACCATTGAGCGGTTAAGCTGTTACCAGTAAAACCTAATGTACAAATTGTTAACACTGAAATGATTATTTCTGCTTTATTTGTTTTTTAATTGTTTAAATTAAATTTTTCATTTATGTTTGATTTTTTTTATAATATTAATTGTAATTCTATACTAATTAAAATAATGAAATTATGATCGTTTTATATCTAAATAGCCAATAACTTTACCTAACCAAGCATCGACAATAATTTAAAGATAGTAGTGATTAAAATACTTAGTAAAATTAATATCATACTGACAGCACCCCCAAATAAGACTTTAATCCAGCCATTATCGGTAGTTAATTTAGCTTGAGTAACTTTTAAATCAGTAATATCATCTTTGATTACTTTAATATCAGTCTTAATTGATTCTAAGTCATTATCTATCTTGTCTAATGCATTTAAAATTCTTTGTTCAGTATCATTAGTCATCATTATATTAAATTATTAGTTATTAGTTAAATTTTATCATTATTAAAAACTAAAGCCTAATAATCAGTAATTAGTAATCAGTAATCAGTAATCAGTAATTAATGAAAATCCTCTTAGTTGACGATGACGAAACTTTAGTAGATTTACTTACCAGGACTTTGGCAGAAAAAAGTTATGCGATCGATGTGGCTAAAGATGGCGAACAGGGCTGGATTTATGGTTCTACTTATGCCTACGATTTAATTATTCTAGATTGGTCATTGCCCAAACTTGACGGGATTAGCTTGTGTCAACGTTTTCGTAGTCGGGGTTATAGTACGCCGATTATGTTACTTACTTCTCGTCAGGGTAGCCAAAACAAAATTAGAGGTTTAGATGCAGGAGCAGATGATTATATTTGTAAGCCTTTTGACGTAGAAGAATTATCCGCTCGTATTCGAGCATTATTACGTCGCATGAAGTGTGATTTTTTACCTGTATTAAGCTGGGAAAATTTACAACTAGATCCTTGTAGTTGTCAAGTTAGCTATGAAGGAAAGGAGTTGTCTTTAGCTGCTAAAGAATATCGCTTGTTAGAGTTATTTTTACGTCATAGTCAAGAAGTTTTAACTATCGAAGATATTATCGAGAGTCTTTGGTCTTCAATGGAATATCCAGCCGAAGCTACAGTTCGCTCTCATATTAGACGACTTCGAGATAAGTTAAAATTGGCTGGTTTACCAGAGGATTTGATTGCTACTGTTAGAGGACAGGGATATTGCTTAAAATCATTACCTCTAACGACTCACTCCCAAGTTGTCACGCAGCAACAACCAGACAAGAAAACGCAGCATTTAGCAGCCTTAAAGGCAATATGGCAGAAACATCAGCCGAAACGAGAACAACAGCTAACAACTTTAAAACAAGCGATCGCATCTCTACAAACAGGAACTCTCGAACTCAGCGATCGCTTATCAGCAATTATTGCTGCTCATAGTTTAGCAGGCAATCTCGGACAATTTGGACTAGATAGAGCTTCTCAGCTAGCCAAAGAACTAGAACAGTTGCTCCAAGACAATCCTCGTCAGGAACAATGGCAAGAATTATTAACTAAAGTAACGATTTTAAGTCAAGAAATAACTGGCGAGTGCAATGTTACTCCCTATCTCAAGCAAAAAATCTGCCAAGATTCCCCTTTATTGTTCATTGTTGGGAATGAACCGAACTATGCTTCACAATTACGCCAAGAAGCGGACAATCAAGGAATTCGCACTCAAGTTTTACCGACTCCAGAATCAGTCCAATTCTGGCTAGATGAAAATCAATCGCGTTATGAAAAACTACCTCATGCCGTTTTATTAACTATTTCTTTTGCTAATTTTGAGCGTTCTTTAAAGCAAGAATATCTGACTTTAATTGCCGAATTCAACCTACTTGTACCAGCTATCCCCGTAATTGTGATTAGCGATCGCGATCGCTTTCAGGATCGTTTACAGGTAGTCAGACATGGAGGCAGTTTTTACTTGACTCAACCCTTAACCCCCACCCAAATTATTGCTTTTTGTCAACAAGCTCTCCAACGCTCTTCTCTATCCAAAAAAATTATGATTGTCGATGACGATGAGGAATTATTGCAAATTTTACCTTCTCTACTACAACCTTGGGGATTCCAACTGACTACTCTCCATGATCCGCGACAATTTTGGGAAGTACTACAAGCTGTCAATCCTGATTTGTTAGTCTTAGATATCGAAATGCCTCATTTGAGTGGAATTGAATTGTGTAAAGTTCTACGAACTCATCCTTACTGGTGTAAACTACCTGTATTGTTTCTTACAGTTCATCAAGATACCGCTATCTCTACCGAAGCCTTTGCCAGTGGTGCTAGTGACTTTATCAATAAGCCTGTAATACCTCAACAACTGGCTCATCGTATCATTAACCGTCTAGATCGCTCTACTTAAATTTAAGAAATATTCATTCCACTCTTGTGCCATAGCAATACCCAGGGCGAACGTGTGACTGGAAGCATAATATTGCCACAAGAGAAAGCATAACTTTGCCGTTGGGTTTTTAAAGCATAACCTTGCCATAACGGCAAACTCAAACTTTAAATTACAAAGAACTCTGAAACCTAGGTTTAATCGGAAATGGGCGATACTGGATTTGAACCAGTGACGTCCTGCTTGTAAGGCAGGCGCTCT
>CAYMWC010000039.1:0-30256 GCA_964393695.1 uncultured Pleurocapsa sp. | reverse complement strand
CTTACTCAAAAGCCGCCGTCGCAGCGTAGCGGAGTAAACTGGTGGTGGTTCATTAACTACAAGTAGATTAGATGCTAACGATTGTGGCTTGTCCTTTAGCTGCTGTGTCTAAAACTGCTAAAATACCTGGTACTAAGGGTTTTAGATCAGCTAGGCGATTAGAGGATGCGTGTAAAACAATGACTGCAATATCAAACTCAGATAGATCTTGTTGAAACGACAAGTTGCGATCAACTGTGATAAAAACGTCAAACTCTGCTGCTGCAAAAACAAGAAGTTGGTTATCTTTTACCCCTGCCCATCCCATCTGAGGAACTGTTTGAACATCATGATCAACAATTTCCCTTGCCAGTCTGCGATCAACGCATTCATCCAACAAGAGCTTCATATTACGCTACCATGCTAATCAGTTGTTTTCCTGCTTCTTCTAGAAAAGCTATGACCTGCTCTCTATTTACAGTTGGGAAACCGTCTAAGAAATCCTCGATAGACTCTCCTGCTTTGAGATAATCTAGAAGTGTCTGAACAGGAACCCTAGTTCCAGTAAAAACTGGAGTACCACCCATAACGTCAGGAGAAGTGCTGATAATTGAAGTTTTATTAAGCATAAGTCCTTGACCTTTAGGAGTTGTCTTCATTAGTTTATCAGTTCTTATTGTATATTAGTCTTCATAAGATTTTTGGTGCATTGTACAAGGTTGAGCGATCGCAAAACAGTTACATATCTTGAGTAGCGATTTATATTTGACAAAGCCAAATTTTTCGTAAATTGACTCATCGGTATGAAGCAATCCGTCTCCTCAATTCCAACATTTGATTCAATGATCCTGCCTGCAATTCAAGCTTTACAAATTTTGGGTGGCTCTGGTACAAATCAAGAGATATATGAGAAGGTTGTGCAAATTCTCAACATACCCGACAAGGTACTTGAAATTTCACATGGCAGTACGTCGCAAAGTGAAGTTGAGTACCGTCTTACATGGAGTCGAACCTATCTGAAAAAGTACGGACTTTTGCAGAACTCAGCACGTGGCGTATGGTCATTAGTATCAACCGCTATCAATCTCGATAATTTAGATCTAAAAGAAATTGTCAAGGCTGTTCGAGATGCTGACAAGAATAAGGTTTCATATTCAGACTCGACAAATCAGGCTGTTGAGTCTATGGAAACCCTAGAAGAACTTGTATGGCATCAGCAACTACATAAGATGTTACTATCACTTGAGCCATCTGCATTTGAGCGTTTAGCACAACGTCTTTTGCGTGAATCTGGTTTTATCCAAGTTCTTGGAATTTATTCAAATTCAGTTTCTTACAAAAACTATTGCCAGCCTACATCCAAACAGAGATGATAAATGATAAATAATCAATGATAAATAATAATGACAGATAAATCACCGATTCCAGTAGTAGTAAATGGTGCTTTGGGTCAAATGGGTAGGGAGGTTATTAAGGCTGTAGCGCAAGCCGAAGATATGATGTTGGTCGGCGCAATAGACCGTAACCCTAATTATTTAGGTCAAGACATAGGCGAAATCGTTGGAATTGGCGCGCTCGAAGTTCCCGTACTCAATGATTTACAGAGTGTTTTGGTATTGGCTACCCAAGAAAAAATCCAAGGGGTGATGGTAGATTTTACCCATCCCGATAGTGTTTATGAAAATACTCGTAGCGCGATCGCTTATGGAGTACGTCCTGTTGTCGGCACTACAGGTTTAACTGACCACCAACTCAAAAATTTAAGCGAATTTGCCGAAAAAGCAAGCACAGGTACTTTAATTATCCCTAATTTTTCCATTGGCATAGTCTTACTCCAACAAGCAGCCATTACTGCCTCTCAGTATTTCGATCACGTAGAAATTATCGAGTTACATCACGATCGCAAGGCAGATGCTCCCAGTGGTACAGCCATTAAAACTGCTCAAATGTTAGGAGAAATAGGTAAATCGTTTAATCCCCCCAAAGTCGAATCAAAAGAGACTATGACAGGAGCTAGAGGAGCTACAGCAGACGGCAATATTCCTATTCATAGTGTCCGTTTACCTGGGTTAATTGCTCACCAAGAAGTATTATTTGGCGCGCCTGGTCAACTTTATACCCTCCGTCATGATACGAGCGATCGCTCTTGTTATATGCCAGGGGTCTTACTTGCAATTCGTAAGGTGACTGAATTATCTTCTTTGGTATATGGTTTAGAGAAGATATTGTAGCCTTTTTACAGTGACCAGTGACCAGTGACCAGTGACCAGTGACCAGTGACCAGTGGGTAGTCGAGTCAATCAACAATTAACCAGCAACCAGCAACCAGCAACCATGATCAGTAATCAGCAATCATTTCATGCTTAAACCCTTAACTAGAGAAAAATTAGAGCAGTTGATTCCTTTAATTGCTACAGGACAACAATATAACTATTACTGGGGTAAATGGTCGGATTTATTAAATCGCCTACTAATCTCGGCAGTTGCCGTGATTGCAGTTGTAATTTTAGATGTTCTATTTGGTGATCAAGGAGAGGCTCTAATTCTATTATTAGGAGCAATTGCTGCTCTTTATTGGTTATGGTTTCCTGTCTATCAGGCAAGCCTACGTAACGCTGCCAATCGTCGCTTTAAATACGCAGGTTTTTGGCGCGGGAAAGTCTTGAATGTATTTCTTACTGAGGAGCTAATTGGTGAGGAGGAAACAGTTAATCAACGGGGCGAATTAGTGATTATTGAAAATCGCGAACGCTGGATTAATCTGGTCTTAGGGGACGAAACAGGTTTTGAAGTCGAAGTTCAAGCTCCCCTACAACGAATTTATAAAGGCATCAAACCTGGTCAAACTGCGGAATTATTAGTCTTGTCTAATCAGTCTGATCTGGGGCGCATTAATAAAATCTCAGATGCTTATATTCCCAAACAAAACCTTTGGGTTGGGCAATATCCCCATATTCAGAGAGATGTCTTTATAGAAGTTAGTCGTCAATTAGGAGGTATGACACCTCGAAGAGTTGAGCCTAGAAACCGTAGAAGAAATATTAAACGTCGCGATCGCGAAGCGTAGCCCTTCAGGCTAATCGCTAAATTCTAAACTATCTCTAGTATTACAACGAGTATAGGCATTCCAAGTGGTTAAATCTGGTGCAGGAAAACCCAGGATAACTGAACGAGCCTGCTCGCTCAAACCTTTGACTAAACTAAAGTCTGCCCCTGCAATATTTTGGAGATTGTCTAAATTTGCTCCTGTCAAGTCGGCAGCCCGAAAGTCAACTCCCTTTAATTCTGCATTACCCAGACGAGCATTACGTAAACTTGCTCCTGTCATAATTGCTTTTTGCAGGTTTGCCCCACTAAAGGAAACATCATCTAAAATTGCCCCTGTAAAATCTGCTCCACTCAAATAAGCACCGATCATTTTTGCCCCTGTTAAGTCTACTCCCCTTAAATTAGCGGTATTTAAATATGCTCCATTGAGATTAGCACCAGGGCCTACAGCTCCAGAAGCTTTATAGTTAAATGCTTCGGGGAAAATAGTGCCATTATCATAAATAGCTACTTGCAACTTCGTATCTTGCAAAATAGTATTGCTTAAATTCACTTGACGTAAATCGGCACGACTGAGATAAGCTCCTGTTAAATCTGCTCCTGTTAAATCTGCTCCAATTAAATCTGCCCCCCTCAAATCAGCATTGCGGAGATTTGCCCCTTTGAGATTTACCCCAATTAAATCAGCGTTGGTTAAAATACTCTGAGAAAAATTAACTCCTTCCAAGTTAGCTTGATTAAGAGCGATCGCATATAAATCTTGATTACTATAATCAGCGTTAGCTAAACTTTCTCTTGCCTGAAGTTTTTTTCTAATTATGGCAGCAAGGGGGGATTTATTGCTGGAAACTGTGGTTGGCATTAGTTTAACAATTGGTAATAAAAAATGGATATAACCTGTAATCAGGTATTTGCTTGCAGTTTTTTTCTAATTTCTTCAACTCGCTGACGATTAACTCCTAAATCGGACTTTCCTAACCGCGAAGCAGAGCGCACATGAACCACATTAGCTCCAGAATCAAGATAAAACTCTACATCATCAACGTAACCCATTAATTTGCTTTTAAATTCTGCGTAGAGATAGTTATCTGTCTCCTCAATAATTGTGGTGCGCTCCATTCCTTCTACTACTTTTTTGATTTCAGCAATAGATACGGCAGGTAAGGGAGCAATTTTAGATTGAGCATCATCACTCTGACTATTAACACAGTTAGGAGTTCTAGGACAGGATGTTAATTTAGCATCCTTTACTCCTAAATTGCTTGGTTTTGTTCCCGCGAAATTAAACATCTTAATATTTTTTTAGAAAACTCAACTTCTTAATATTCAGAATTATCTCACAATTAAAGCTGAGAACTATAGTCATTCCAATTAAAAGTGTTAAGTCCCTATTCACTTTTATTTATGCTATTTATGCTGCATTTGCCACAACATTATTTTCTGAGGTCAAAAGTTTCAAGGCTTCCTGATATTGCTGATCTGCTTCGGTAGCAATTTGGGCGTAAGTTATCGGCTGTTGTGATACGACATCATCAGGTAGAATTCCTAGCTTATTAATATCTTTATGGTTAGGAGTTTCATATTTAGCTACTGTCACCGCTAAACCTGAACCATCAGGCAATTCAAACAAAGATTGAATTAACCCCTTTCCAAAGGTTTTTTCCCCCACTAACAAAGCTCGCTGATTATCTTGTAAAGCTCCTGCCAAAATTTCACTTGCACTAGCTGTACCTTGATTTACTAAGACCACTAAAGGCGCATCTGTCAAGGTTTCCCCATTAGAATCAAAACTACCTAAAGCTCCTTGACGATTTACTGTATAAACTATTGTGACATTATCTAACCACATTCGGGCAATTTCCACCCCAGCCTGCAATAATCCGCCAGGATTGTTGCGTAAATCCAAAATATAAGCTTCTGCTCCTTGCTGTTCTAATTGATGCACTCCATGGGCAATTTCCTTAGCAGCATTGGCACTAAATTGGTTGAGACGAACATAGCCAACTTTCTGTTGAGTGCTAGTATCCAAAGCAGTATAGACAGGATTGAGAGAAATGCGATCGCGAATTAATTTTAAAGTTCGGGGTTGGACATTTTTGTCTTGACCAGATTGTATTATTAACGAAACTGAAGTTCCTACAGTACCACGCATTTTTGCTGCTGCTTCATCAAGAGTCATGGTTTTGGTATCAACTCCATCAATTTCTAAAATAGAATCTCTTGGTTTAATTCCCGCAGCTTCAGCAGGAGAGCCAGCCAAAGGCGAAACCACTTCAATTAGCTTAGTTTCAGGATTAACATTAATCTGTAATCCTACTCCCGAAAGTTCCCCTGAAGTATTAACCTGTAGACTATGATATTGCTCTGGTCTTAGAAGCCTGGTAAAAGGATCACCCAAGCTGGAGAGCATTTCCTCAATAGCAGTATAAGTCTCTCCGCGATCGCGTAATGGCTTTTTAATATATTTTTCTCTCAGCTGCCACCAGTTTTGATGATTAAAGGTTTCGTCTATATAAGACTGATTAACAACACGCCAGGATTGTAACAGCAATTTTTGCTCTTCAGTAAAGGCATGGGCGTCATTCACATACAATCCCAGACAAGATATCAAGCAGAAACATACCAACACAGCGAGAGAAACAACTTTTTTGAGCATGGGAAAAATCAATAGGGCAATTTGGTTAAATTATTTTAACTTAGAGATTTTTAACTAATTGTTACGTAAAAACCATAACAACTTATTTTTACTTAAGGCTGTCGCTAGAGGTTTTTGGGGATAGGTTGGTTAGCCAGACCCTAATATGACGTATAATACGACATTAAATAAAGCCATCATAGCTTAAAGCTATGTTACATTTTTTAAAGAGGGTCGAACCAATATTATTGAGGTCGAACCTAACTATGGACTTAAACAATAACTATATACATTAAGTTTCATTTGCCATTGTGCAAAGCGACTTAATAGCAATTAGGCACCTCTTACCTAAAACTTTGATAGCAACTTTGTTGATCCAGAAGTTTAAGCCCAAATTTGGATTTTTAATTTAGTAAGACTGTCAAAGATTAATCAGGTAAATCATTCATAATTATTTTTGTTAGGTAATTTACAGGCTTCATGTTTTCTAAACAAGTAACCGATTCAAAAACTTTTCAATGGTTTGATGAGCGTTTGGAAATTCAAGCAATTTCTGATGACATCACCAGTAAGTATGTACCGCCCCACGTAAATATTTTCTATTGCTTGGGTGGTATTACTCTAGTTTGTTTTCTAATTCAGTTTGCAACTGGATTTTGCATGACATTTTACTACAAGCCCAGCGTCACTGAAGCTTTTAGTTCAGTTGAATACATCATGAACGAAGTCAGCTTTGGCTGGTTGATTCGCTCTATCCATCGCTGGTCAGCTAGCATGATGGTTTTGATGATGATTCTTCATACCTTCCGTGTTTATCTTACTGGTGGTTTTAAAAAGCCTCGTGAATTGACCTGGATTACTGGAGTAATAATGGCGGTAATCACCGTAAGCTTCGGTGTTACTGGCTATTCTCTACCTTGGGATCAAGTTGGCTATTGGGCAGTAAAAATCGTCTCTGGTGTACCAGCAGCAATTCCCGTCGTTGGGGATCAAATGGTTGAGCTACTTAGAGGTGGTGCTAGTGTCGGTCAAGCTACTTTGACTCGTTTCTATAGCTTGCACACTTTTGTTCTACCCTGGCTGATCGCAGTATTTATGCTGTTGCACTTCTTGATGATTCGCAAACAAGGCATTTCTGGTCCCTTGTAAATTGAGCAGTTTGATCCTGTCGGAGGTGTATTAAATAAATTGATAATTATCAATTGTCAATTAATTAACTAATCGCCTCTGATAGATTTTACTTAAAATAGTAGATAAATTATAGTTATAGCAATCATCTTGCTCATTGAATTAGCTGATCCCCAGTAAATTTAGGAGAGAAAATTATGTCCACTTTAAAAAAGCCAGATCTTAGCGATCCCGCTTTACGCGCCAAGTTGGCTCAAGGTATGGGTCACAATTACTATGGTGAACCTGCTTGGCCCAACGATTTGTTATACATTTTCCCTGTAGTGATCTTGGGAACTATTGGTTTAGTAGTAAGTTTAGCTGTACTAGATCCTGCGATCGTAGGTGAACCAGCTAATCCTTTTGCTACTCCCTTAGAAATTTTGCCTGAATGGTACTTATATCCAGTATTCCAAATCTTGCGTGTTGTTCCTAGCAAACTACTAGGAATTGCAGCCCAAACTGCCGTACCTTTAGGTTTGATGTTGATTCCTTTTATTGAAAACGTCAACAAATTTCAAAACCCTTTCCGTAGACCTGTAGCAACTACAGTATTCTTGTTCGGTACTTTAGTAACTCTGTGGTTGGGAATTGGTGCAACTTTCCCAATTGATAAATCTCTAACTTTAGGACTGTTTTAGTAAGTACTGTTAGATCTTGAGGCTTAAGAACAGTTTTAAATTAACTAGCGAGACATCGTGGCTCGTTACTCAAGTTTAGACCATACTAGACAGGGTAATGATCAACTGTGTCTCGCTGTTAAGTTCATCGGCACAATTTATTTATTGTCGCAAATTAAAATTTATTGGTATCATAGATATCAAAGGAAAGTTGATAGCACCAACTATCATTTTTCTAGCTGCAAAGATAATGAGAATTATGGAAGTGGGGATAGCCCGCTTTTTTTTGTTTTCTGATATCAGATTATTAACAATATAGTTGTACGTGATAGCTGAACCCAATTTATTTAGTTATTAGATAGTCTTCTTCTGACCACATGACTCATCCCGTTGTTAACCAAATTATCGAACTAGCATCTCCCTTAGCCGAAGAACTAAATTTAGAATTGGTTGATGCAGTGTTTCAAACCAATAAAACTCCACCAATTCTAAGGATAGATGTTCGCAATCCCAAGGCAGATACTAGCCTGGAAAACTGCGAACAGATGAGTCGCATTTTAGAAACCCAACTAGATTTGGCTGAAATTATTCCTGGTGCTTACATTCTCGAAATTTCTAGTCCAGGTATTTCTCGCACTTTAACTACAGATCGCGAGTTTATCGCCTTTAAAGGATTTGCAGTAACCATCAAAACCTTTACTCCTTACAAAAACAAAAAACAATGGCAGGGAAGATTGCAACATCGGGACGAAACGGCAGTTCATATTAATCAAAAGGGTAAAGCGATCGCTATTCCCCGAGAATTAATTGCCAAAGTTCAACTTGATGAACCTTAACTAAACTCATATCCCAAAAATTAGCAATTAATTAATATCTATCCATTGCAGCAATAGCTTAAACTTTAATTTCACCATTAGGAGTACAACATGACCCTAGTCAGTTTGCCTGGTCTGAGGGCAACCATCGAAGAAATTAGTCAAAGATACAACTTGCCAGGTAGTGCAGTTGAAGAAGCTTTAAGAGAAGCTTTAATCAAAGGCTATGAAAAATTTCGTCGTTCTAAAGAGCGTAATGAAGAATTTAGTGAAGAATATTTTGAAAATTTCAATGTTCAATTAGATGTTGAAGAAGAAGGGTTTCAAATCTTGACCACTAAAGTAATCGTCGACGTGACTAAAGAGCAAATCGAAGATCGTGATCATCAAATTGCTTTAAGCGAAGTACAAGAACAGGTTGATGACTCAGAAATTCAGGTAGGAGACTCAGTACTAGTTGATGTCACACCCGAACAAAAAGATTTTGGGCGCATGGCAGCAATTCAGACAAAACAAGTATTATTACAAAAACTGCGGGATCAACAACGAAAACTGATCCAAGAAGAATTTAATGATCTAGAAGGTACGGTCTTACAGGCAAGAGTAGTTCGTTTTGAAAGACAGTCTGCTATTGTCGCTGTGACTAGTGGTTTGGGACAACCAGAAGTAGAGGCAGAATTACCAAAACGAGAACAACTACCTAATGATACATATCGTTCTAATGCGACTTTTAAAGTCTATCTAAAAAAAGTTAGAGATACTCCTCATCGTGGCCCTCAGCTAATGGTTTCGAGAGCCACAGCGGGATTAGTAGTAGAGCTTTTTAGTAACGAAGTTCCCGAAATCGAAGAAGAAATTGTCCGTATTGTCGCCATAGCCAGAGAAGCTCATCCTCCTTCACGCCATGTGGGAGTACGCACTAAAATAGCAGTAGACACCTTAGAACGAGATGTCGATCCTGTGGGAGCTTGTATTGGTGCTAGAGGTTCAAGAATTCAAGCTGTAGTTAATGAACTTAGAGGCGAAAAAATTGACGTAATTCGATGGTCTCCTGATCCAGCTACTTACATTGCCAATTCTTTAAGTCCAGCAAGGATAGATAAGGTAGTGTTGGCGAATACAGAAGAAAAACAGTCTTTAGTTTTGGTAGCCGAAGACCAATTAAGTTTAGCAATTGGCAAAGAAGGACAAAATGTACGTTTAGCAGCTCGTTTGACTGGCTGGAAAATTGATATTAAAGATATTAACCAGTATGACGAAGAAGCGGAGATGAAAAAATGGGCTGCTCAAGCAGAAGCTAAACAAGAAATACTAGCAGCTACAGAGGAGGAAGTAGAAACAAGAGAGATAACTGAGGCGACTATTGAAACTAACATAGAACCAGAAGTAGAAACAACTGCTTCTCAACAAATTGAAACCCTAGTAGCAGAAGAAACTCCAGCCGAAACAATAAAAAATGAAAGTTAAATAATTTCACTTTTTTACTACAACACAGTTGTGTTGTCAAAAAAAACTCACAGAAAAAATTAAGGAGAAAATTTGAAGCCAATCAATTATCGTCGCTGTATCAGCTGTCGTCGGGTAGCACCTAAAACATCATTTTGGCGTGTGGTTCGTTTGCCAGCAAGCCATAAAGTTCAATTAGATCAGGGAATGGGACGCTCTGCTTATCTTTGTCCCAATCTTCAATGCTTAGTTAAAGCCAAACTAAAAAATCGCTTAAATAGTTGTTTAAGAGCTAAAGTTCCTGAACATATTTATCAAACTTTACAAGAACGCGTAAGCTGATCAATGTTAAGTTCAAAAGATAACAACCACATCACTGAAGCAAAAACTTGAGATTCTGCCAACAATCTTGTATTTTTCTCTAAAATAAAGTTAATGAGATAATTAATATTGATAGCAATTTAATGTTCATTTATATTATTTTTCAATCTAGATTTTATTTGATAGAGTCATAACAGTTTTATCAGTAAGCTTAAAAACATGAAAGACTACATGAATAAACAAATGGTCAAATAACAATAAAACAGTCAACTGAGGGGCATAGTGGATGAACAACGGCAAAGTAAGAATATACGAACTATCAAAAGAGTTAAATTTGGATAACAAAGATATCAAAGAAATTTGCGAGCAACTAAACATTCCCGTCAAAAGTCATAGCAGTACAATTGATGCTTCAGAGGCAGAGAGAGTTAAAGCAGTGGCAGCAAAATCCCCTCGCACTGATCAAACCAGCAATAATCTCAAAAAAGAATCCAAAGCCCCTCCAGGTTCTGGAAAACGCCAACAACAAATTTTGGCAATTCACCACAAAGCAGATCCCCTCAGCCCCTCTTCTCAAACTATGAAGCCTCAATTAGGTACACCTCCTAAATTAGTTTCTCCACCTAGTAGACCCCAATCAACTACATCAACGTCTACAACTACATCTCAATCCTTGACCAAACCGTCTTCTATCAAAGAAAACTTTTCCAACCCCAATGAACTGAAGCCATCTCCAACCAGAGAGCAAAAAACTTCAGAATCAGTTGTAAAACCCTCTGCGGTCAAACCTCCTAAGCTATCTGGACCTCCCGGTAAACCAGATATGAATAGATCAGGAAATAAAAATGCTATTTCTCCCCCTGCTAAACCCAAAATCCGCCCATTAGAATCATCTCAAAATTTAGTAGAAGTAACAGAGAAAAAGAAACCAACAGAAGAAACAGAGAAGAAGAAAAAAACTATCCCTTCTCTACCCAAGTTAAATCAAAGACCTCAAAAAAATCAAGCTGTAGCTAAGGTAAGTAAACCAGCGAATGAGGACGATGTTGAGAATGAGGACAATGTTGTTGACGATTTAGTTGATAATGAAATCGATACAGATGAAATTATTGAGAAAACTGAAGTTAAAAAAATTGCTAGGCTTAAACGTCCTGCACCTCCTCGTAAACTTAAAGAGTGGGAAAACGAAGAAGATGATGAGGAACAGCAGTCTAAAGCTGGCAAAGGCAAGGTAAGCAAAAAACGGCGATCGCCTAAACCACTATTAGATGATGATGAAGATTTTGAATCTGATTCTAATACGATTCAAGTTAATACAGCCTTTACTTTATCTACCGCTCGTCCATCAAAACCAAAATCATTAGAACAACAGCCGACCACTAGCAGTCCTAAAAAACCTCGTAAACCAGCTTTCAAAACCGAAAAAACGCCAAAAACTGAGCGTCAACCTAAAGGAAAAGAGACGGCAACCTTGCCTGAATCAATTACTTTGGCTGATAACCTGACTGTTAGAGAACTAGCAGAAAGACTTCATACTCCTGAAACAGATATTATTAAAAGTCTATTTTTTAAAGGGATTGCCGTCAATATTACCCAAACCTTAGAAATAGATACGGCACGTGTGGTAGCGGAAGAATTAGGCGTAATTGTCGAAACTCCCGAAGAAAAATCAGCAGCTACAAAAGAGACTGAAATGTTGGATGCTGATGATTTAGAAAATCTTCAACCACGTCCACCTGTGGTTACAATTATGGGTCATGTAGACCATGGTAAAACTACCTTGCTGGATTCAATTCGTAAAAGTGCTGTAGCTTCGGGAGAGGCAGGAGGAATCACCCAACACATTGGTGCGTATCATGTGGATGTAGAACACAATGGTAACAAGCAACAGATTATTTTCTTAGATACTCCTGGTCACGAAGCCTTTACTGCCATGCGTGCTAGAGGTACAAGAGTGACCGACATAGCAGTTTTGGTAGTAGCTGCGGATGATGGGGTACAGCCTCAAACAAAAGAAGCTATTAGTCATGCCAAAGCAGCAGGAGTGCCTTTGTTAGTAGCAATTAACAAGGTAGACAAACCCGAAGCTAATCCCGATAGAATTAAACAGGAGCTAACAGAGCAAGGTTTAGTAGCTGAAGATTGGGGTGGAGACACCACCATGGTACCTGTCAGCGCACTAACAGGAGATAATCTAGATGAATTGTTAGAAATGATTCTCCTAGTAGCTGAAGTGGAAGAACTTTCTGCTAACCCCGATCGCCCTGCTAAAGGAACAGTAATTGAAGCTAATCTTGATCGTAATCGCGGGCCTGTGGCTACTCTGTTAGTTCAAAATGGAACGTTAAGAGTAGGAGATAGTATTGTAGCTGGTTCGATTTTGGGTAAAGTTAGAGCCATGATCGACGACACAGGCTCAAAAGTAGAAGCTGCGACTCCCTCCTTTGCTGTAGAAATCTTAGGACTCAATGGTGTACCCGAAGCAGGGGATGAGTTTGATGTTTATGCCAATGAAAAAGAAGCTAGAGCAATTGCCGATCAACGGGCAGTGAAACAGCGAGATAGCCGTCTGTTACAATCCATGTCCTCTCGCCGTATCAGTCTAAGTACTATCTCAGCTCAAGCCCAGGAAGGTGAGCTTAAAGAGCTTAACTTAATTATCAAGGCTGATGTTCAAGGATCTGCCGAGGCAATAGTTGGTTCTCTCCAGCAATTACCCCAAAATGAAGTTCAGATACGTATTCTGTTGGCATCTCCAGGAGAAGTAACTGAAACCGATGTAGATTTAGCAGCAGCTAGTGGCGCAGTAATTATTGGCTTTAACACTACTTTGGCACCAGGAGCGCGACAAGCAGCCGACAGAGAAGGAGTAGATATTCGTCAATACAACATCATCTACAAACTCTTAGATGAGATTGAAGGGGCGATGGAAGGTCTTCTTGATCCAGAAGAAGTTGAAGAACATTTGGGTCAAGTGGAAGTACGGGCAGTCTTCCCAGTTGGTCGTGGTGCTGTTGCAGGTTGCTATGTCTTATCTGGCAAAATAGTTCGTAACTGCAAAATCCGCGTCCGCCGTGGCAACAAAGTTGTCTATGAAGGTGAGCTTAATTCTCTCAAACGGATGAAAGAGGATGTGAAAGAAGTCAATACTGGCTTTGAATGTGGTGTCGGCGCATCTAAGTTCTCTGATTGGCAGGAAAAAGATATCATTGAGGCTTATGAATTGGTCTTTAAGCGTCGCACCTTGAGCAGCAACTAAACTGTATCTAAATTTAAATAAGAATGATGGCGAGGCAATCTCGCCAAGTCTTGATTTTTAGTATCAGTTATTCTGACTTCTGACTTCCAAACCTCACCAACCAACTTTCTCAGCCAACCCTACTTATGTCTACTTTACGTTCTGAACCTTTTCTTTGGATTCATCTGGCGGGAATTGTGGTGTTTCCTGCTCTGTTAGAATTAGTTTTACTGGGTTTAGGGACGGGTGATAGTTGGGCTTATATTTTGGAATTATCTTTACTCGCTATTTTGGGTATCTTGCCCGTATTGTGGATGCAGCTAACGCGACCTTTTGATATTTTCAGTATTTTATTGTTTTCTCTTAAAGCTGAGTCTTTAACTAACGATCAACGCAAAATCTTATCTTTATTTAAAACAGTTCAACAAAAATTATTTAGTCTAATTACAGCAGGGATAATGGTGTTGGTCTTGTGGTTATTGTATAGTTTATCTCCCTTGGCTGTTAGTCTAGTTGGTTTTTTACCCCAGTGGCGGATTTTGGGACTAGCGATCGCCATTATTGCTTTTTTCGGCTGTAATTTATTCCTGCAAGTACCTGTAAGTGTATTGCTAGTTTTATTAACTTCAAAATTATCCTATGTCGAGGCTGAACCCTACCCCGTCGAACAAATTGAGCAAGATTTTACTGTACCTGGGATCAAAGTTAACAAAATACTTTGGTTTTTAGCCTCAGAAACAGAAACTCCAGAAAATAGTTAAATTAGCTGGCAATTTTTGCATTGTGTAATTGCAACTACAAACTCTGCTTGTGGTTGAGCTAGACTAATAAATATAATGTAAAAAAACAAGGTTATCTATGGCAAATTCAATTATTGCCCCGCAAAATCAAAAAGAGCAAGAGCAAGAAATCTGGATCAGCCTCAGAAAAGCGATCGCTAAAAGCTCTGGCTTTCAAAGCTGGCAGAGAGAAAGAAATATTAAAGTTGACAGCGATTTAGATACACAAGTGCGACGTTATCTAGAAGAAACGCTGGAAACTTTGGCTTACTAGATGAAGATTGTTTAGAAAATAGAGCTTTGATTAATTTTTCTTGGTTTTATAGGGACGTGTTACTAAATGCGTCCCTATTGTTATATTACGAAGGTGTAAGGAAAGCTACCAGGTGAAATTGTTAAGTAAGCTTGTAAATTCATACCTATTACTTATTACTTATTACTTCCGCATAGCGGTACTAGCTAGTATATAAAGCAGAGGAGAGATAGAGCAAAGAAGGTAATGGTACGTATTAAACCTTGGCAGTGGACGATTTTAATTCTTCCCATTGCAGCAATTGTGATCTTTTTATTAATTGCAGCAGGTTCGCAAATTCATGATTGGCGGATTAACTGGATATGGGGAGTAATAATTATAGTCTTGGCCGGCTGGAGATCGCTACTAGTGAAATGGACAAAACCTGCCATAGCAGAAATTCAAGAAGTTATGGAGGAGATTAATCAAGAATTAGAGGAGCAAGAATCCAGCCTGGAGACTTCGGAAGCCAAAAAACAGCAAATTACCATCTCTTTAGCCAGAATAATTGCTAAAACCAAAACAGATAAACCATTTTGGGAAGATTTACAGACTTTTTGGTTACGGTGTCAAGAATTAGTTTCCGCGATCGCTCATGTTTATTATCCCCAAGTTAAACGACCTTTACTAAATATCTATATTCCCCAAGCTTACGGTTTAATTCGTGGTACGGTAGACGATACAGACCGTATGATGCAGAAGTTATCTCCTGTTTTAAATCGAGTTTCAATTGGACAGGCTTATGAAGCTTACGAAGTATACCGTAAATTAGAACCATCAGCCCGTAAATTAGTTCAAGCCTTTAATTGGTCACAATGGTTAATGAATCCTGCTGCTGCGGTTGCCAAAGAAGCCACCAAAAAGTTCAATGATCAAGCCAATCAAGAATTATTAATTAATTTAGGTCAATTAATCCGAGAAACGGCTTTAAGAAATCTAGCTCAACAAGCGATCGCTCTTTATGGAGATCAAACAATTACGATTCCCGAAGTTATTTCGCCTCCTACCTTACCCCAAGCCAAAACCAAAACCTTAAAAGAAATTCTCGAATCTGCCGAGTCGCCAGCAGTAGTTACGGAAAAGCCTGTTAATATTATCCTTGTAGGACGCACTGGAGCAGGTAAAAGTAGTTTAATTAATACTTTGTTTGAGGCTGATCAAGCAGAAGTTGATGTTTTACCTAGTACTGATCAAATAAAAAACTATCATTGGCAAACCCCGACTCAAGAAACCTTAAACCTATTAGATACTCCTGGTTATGAACAGGTTAATCGCCCTGAATTGCGAGAACAGGTTTTAGAATATGCAGCCAAAGCCGATCTACTATTGTTAGTTACTCCTGCCCTTGATCCAGCTTTACAAATGGATCTTGAGTTTTTACAAACCTTAAAACAAGATCTTCCCGATTTGAGTACTATTGCTATCGTCACCCAGGTTGATCGTCTGCGCCCTCTTCGTGAGTGGAATCCTCCCTATGACTGGCAAGAAGGTACTAAGCCCAAAGAAATATCCATCCGCGAAGCAACTATCTATCGAGCCGAACAATTAGGAGATATTTGTGAGTTAGTATTACCTCTGGTGACTGAAGATCTAGCCAATAACCGTCCTGCTTGGGGTGTAGAAGCATTATCTTTAGAATTGATACAAGCGATCGCACCAGCCAAACAACTCCGTTTAGCCCGTTTTTTAAGAAATTTAGAAACTCGTAGCACCGCAGCAGCTAAAATCATTAATCGCTATACTCGCCAAATGGCAACTACTCAGGGTTTAACTGCTTTCCTAAAAAGTCCTATACTACAATTTATCTCCACTATGACTACGGGCAGCCCAACTCTAGCTTATCTTCTAGCAGAACAAATTCCTGTAGAACAAGCACCTATAGTTATCGGCAAACTTCAGATGGCTTATGACTTGTTTATGTTACTCAATGATGATCCGAGTTTTAATAATTTCGATCTACGTTCCTTGTGGTCTTTATTATTGGATAACGATAACATAAGTAATCCCAATGCTTGGGCGTTGGGTCATGCTCTAGTAGAATATTGGACAAAAAATCTCAATGCAGAACAACTGAGAGCGCGATATCAGTTTTATTTAGCACAGAAATAAAGTTGTCACTAATAACTGATGACTGATGGATGAATACAATCAGCAATTACTGGCTAACGTTCATCCTCCAGACTGGACAAATCCTCAACCTTTACTAACTTCTGACGAATGACTTACACTGCACCACTATTTTTATTAAAAACAATCAAAATGGTTTTCAAGATTAGCCTTAGATCGTATTGCAAGTTCCAATTGTGCTGATAGCGTAAATCTAATTTAATCACATCTTCAAAATTACGCACTTGAGAGCGACCATTTACTTGCCATTCTCCAGTCATACCAGGTTTAACATCTAGTCTCTGCCATTCGGGTATTTGATAGGTTTCTACCTCTTCAGGGGTTGGAGGACGAGTCCCTACTAAACTCATATCACCCCTGAGAACGTTCCAAAATTGGGGAAACTCATCTAGGCTGGTACGGCGTAGAAAATGACCTATTTTGGTAATCCGAGGATCGTTGTCATTTTTAAAAAAAGCTCCACTGGCTTGATTTTCAACCTGTTTTTTCATTGCTTCAGCGTTAGCATGCATGGAACGAAATTTCCACATTTGAAACTTTTTGCCCATCCAACCACAGCGAGTTTGACAAAATAAAATTGAACCAGGACTATCAAGTCTAATCGCGATCGCCAGTGGTATAAAGATAATAGCAGTAATAATTAAGCCAATAATCGCTCCAACAATATCTATCAGTCTCTTAATTACTGATCTTACAGAAGGATGAGTTTCGGGGGATTCTTTAGAAGACCAATTAGAGGAAGAAGATTTAATGTGTAGAACATCCAGCAACCCTGTCATGGATAAAGTTGCCATAACTGGAGGTTGAACTGATTCGAGGATCAATTCGACATTTTTTTCTTGGGCAGACTTAAAATTAGCGATTAGTGCGCCAATACCGCTACTGTCGATAAATCTGGTTTTACTAAAATCAAGAACTATACATGGATGAATAATATTTTGTTGCAATAATTGACTCACAGTTTGCTTAAAGACAACTGCTTCTAAAACTGTCAATCGTTCTGGTAACTCTACAATCGGGTTGTCCTGCAAAAATGACAAGGGCAACCGGATTTCCGGTGTCTCGTCTATCATTAATAATTCTTAATTTTAGTTGTCAGTAATTATATATTTTTGTTAATCCAATTCTACACTTATCCCCTGAATTTGCACCTCAAAGTTGAAACTAAATGTTACTGAGACAAAATATTTAGTTGCTCGCTAAACATAACTTAAAGCCGATTTTCTCTTCTGCCAATAGGCTCTCTACCCTCTTGGGTTTTCGCTTTATCTTTGGAAGCACTGCGACGTAATGCTTGGAGACGTTCTTCATATTTTTTTCTTTGGCGACGACTGGGAGTCATTTCGATCAAGGTTTTTAAAGCACTTCCTAAACTTTTGTAGGCGTTGGGCAAAGAGTAACCAAAACGAGTAGCGAGGGCGATCGCCTTTTCGTCGGCTTCTATTGCCTCAGTAATGGTTTTTTCACTGCTATTTTTCTGCCAGAGGCGATAACCAGAAATACCACACAGAGATAAAGCTAATAAGAGTAACAAACCGTCTTGTACCCACAATTCACCGACAGCCCCACCTAAGCCAATTGCCAAGGCTGCCATTTCCCAACCCTCTTTGGGAATTGTGTCGCTTTGTACTCTTGCTACCTCATGCCAAAAGAGCAAATTGCGCTGATCGATCGCCAGATTATCCCATTTTGCTAAATCAATCTGAATTTCAATCTCATCTTTACCGATTTCTTCGCTACGGATCAAAGGTGGATTGACTTCCGTTGAGCCTTCGACAATCACCCAGCTTTGTAATTCTGGGGGAAGCAAAGTTTTTAAACGGCGCAATTCGTTAATTTCAGCCCTAGCGGAAGAGGTTGCGTAACTCATAAGTTTACCAAATGACTGCTTTGATAGTGATTAGTTTTTAAGTTTACTAACTTTATTATCATATCCAAATTCATTTACTGATCAAAAATACTTGGGTTCTGTGAGATTCCCAGATAAACTTAAGACTTGGTAAATATTTTTAAATTGGAAATAAATATACAGCGATCGTCTGGCTACTGTATGATTCTTATGAAGACTGGGGCTATAAATTTACTGGCGGAGCGATTGATAATTTTATTCGGGATATCAAAGGCGAGGAAGCTTTAAATAACTATTCAGAATTTCACGACCGCCGTAATCGCGCCGAACAGTTAATGTTTGACCTCTTTGGTCAAACTCCCTATTTATTTTATGTACGTCGCATCGAACAAGGACATAATTTAGGGGAGCAAAAATGGGAATTGACTTTAGCAACAGACTTAGACGATCTCGAATTACCGACAGAGCTTGAAGAGCGCGGGTCAACTTTAAAGTTAGTAGCTATTGTTGATCCCGATGGATATGGTGGTTTAAGAATTATTTATGCTCGGTTGCGACCCAAGCGTGAGGGGACAAAAGATAGTTTTGCTCAGTCTTTTAATCTACGCCTTCGCTCCAATCATCAATATCATATTGGAGTGCCACCCGAAACAATAGAACGTATGGCAGATATGCCATTTAAACAAGATTGTATCCCGACGGAACAACAGCTAGAAGCTTGGAAAGCCTTTACCAAAGTTGAAGAACGTATAGCTAAAGAGAAACAATTCTGCGTACCCTTTGTCAGTCACAATTACGGTGAAGCTACCAGAAATATTACTTTTGGCATTGATGCAGAGTCAGCAACTGTAGATGGTCAAGCTGAAAATAGCATCACACTAGATGATTTTTGGCGAAGAGCTAAACGAGCGCGTAATCAAAACATTAAGCTGTTTGAAAATGATTCAAGTAACAGCGATGGAAGAGAGTTAGGAACGATTGAATCAATAGATTCTGACAACAGCTTTCTCAGAATTAGTTTAGATGATGAAATATTCGATCTTCTTGCCGAAGGACATTATACCTTACCACAAGAAGGATTGTTATCTTTCGAGGCAGTTGGCGATCTCGTCCAGATTCGATGGAAGAAAAACGCTTTAAGAAATTTAGAAAGGGGAAGAACCCAAAATCCCTATTTAGGTCAGTTTTTGTTCGACGCTTCTCAAGCCAGAGAACCTAGAGAAATCATCCAAATTCAGCCACAAGGTTTATTATTAAAAACTACTAATCCCTCTCAAAAAGCTGCTGTAGAGACGGTACTGTCTGCACCAGATTTGGCATTAATTCAAGGACCACCAGGAACGGGTAAAACTACGGTAATTGCAGAGATTTGCTATCAAGTTGCAATGGGATGTTGGAAAATATAGTCAAAAAAACTCAGCACGCTTTGGAGTATGCAGACAAAGTTGCTCAAGCAATTTCCACACTTAATTCTAAGCAACAATTGTTTAGACAAAACAATGACTCTTTTAAAAGGCTGCAACAGAATCAACAACAAAACTTTATTTCTCAACAGAATCAACAACAAGAGCTAGTTAAAATTCAAAGCCATCAATCTAGGATTAGTTCAGCCCAAATTGAATTAAAGCAGTGGTCGTCGAGTGCTTCGACACAAATAAAGACAACACTCAAAAATTGTTTAGAAAAGCGCAAAAACTTTAGCGAAAATCTGATGACTTTTCCTAAGCAACTACAAAATTTTATCTCTACAATTCCAGATTCATCATGGCATAAACATTTACCAGAATCTCTGACTAGCTTTGACAACTTAATTGAGCAGTACAGTCAATGGGATAAAGCCTATGCAATCGCTAATGAATTAGACAGGCAAATTACGGATGCTTTCGATAAGACAACCATCCATTTACCCAGTGAAGAAACTATTGCTTCGGCAAGTAAAATGCTGCCTGTTAAGAATTCAGACAAAACAACAGCTTCAATTACTGGAAAAGGAACTAAGTAACCTCGAAGGGTGGTTGGAAGAAATTCAACAACAAATATTTAAAACTCAAAAAGAATTAACAGCAACCAGTCAAGACGTTGAGATTGGTACCGATTCTGTCAATAAACTTTTGCACAATCTGTCGCAAATGCCACAGATTCCAGTCCAACTAAAAAATTTAGCCTCTGAGTATCTTCAAAACCCAGCCAAAATAACGATTGAAGCATCAAGATTATCAGCCCAAATAAATTATTGGCAAAATCGTATCGTTCAAATCGAAGCGTTGACTGCATCATTTGTCCCTTTAGACATACTTTTCAGCACAAGAAATAAAATTAATGACGAGATAGAAACTCAAAACCAAATTATTCTTGAATCCAACAGAGAATTACAGCAATTCGAGCAGCAAATCAAGCAAATCAAAGCTCAACTACAGCAGCATCTAGACAATAGAGAGCAGAAACGGTATTGGTGGCAGGAATATTGGCAAACTATTTCTGACTCTCTCAAACCAGAAGAAGAATTTACAGATTTATTCGAGCTAAATTTCTTACGCAGATTTAAACTTCAGTTCGAGGTTTGGCAACAGCAATTAGGAGTAACAGAGACTTATCTCAACCGATATCAAAATCTAATTTCCGACTGGATTGAAGGACTAAAAAATCCTTCTGAGCAAAATCGTCACGAACTAAGACGAATTTATTTAGATAACGCCAATGTCATCGGCATTACTTGTAGTCAATCAGCTAAGGGAGATTTTTCTAAAGAGTTTGAATCTTTTGATGTAGTCATTATTGATGAGGTCAGTAAATGCACTCCTCCTGAGTTGTTAATTCCTGCTTTGAAAGCCAAAAAATTAGTGCTAGTGGGCGACCACAAGCAGTTACCGCCTATGCTTAACGATGACACTATAGAAGAAATAGCCGAAGAATTGGGTACTACTACTAGAACTCTTGCAAAAATATTTTGTGGTATGATTAGTGGTTATTTTTATTTTAATTTTCTCTAATTGAAATAGTAATAATTGAGGAATTTTTTCGCTCGAGTTTTGTGCAGCGATTGCCAAATTGAAATTTGACAGCAAAAGTTGTTTCAGTGACAAATTAATAACTGATATAAAAGCTTTTTTGAGCTTTAGTCGGTCTTTCAATTGGACTTTCCATAACATCGATTAAAATTAACTCTTCTTCAAGAGAAGTATCTAATAATTTTTTCTTTCCTGGTAGACTAAATTTTCGAGATTTAATTAAGATATTTTCAATTTTTAATTTCGGACGACGACCAGGTTTCTTTTTTTGTTTTTCCTTGTATTTGACTAGACGAACCATCACACCAAATGTTTTTTTTAAACTCCTGTCATACGTTTGAATTTAGTTGATGGGAGTTTCTTTGCTTGCCAGTATTTCATTGTTTATTAGTAAAAAATTTAACCTCTCATCCGATCATAAAAAACTTTTGCAGGAGTTCTAATTAAGTTTTTTAATCAGCGCGATCGCGCTGATTAAAAAAGGCAAAAGCTTCTAATTATACCATGAAAGACTTTTGCAAGAGGTCTACTGAAGAACTCGAATATTTGAAAAAATCTCTATTTAAAAACTTATTTGAATCTGCTCCAGAGAGTATTAAAAAGATGCTGACCATTCAGTATAGAATGCACCCTCAAATTATGGGAGCAATCAATCAGTTTTATGAAGATAATCTTGAATGTGGTCTGACTAATCCAGACGAGCAACGCAGTCATAATCTAGCTAATTATAATATCCAAGATAATAACCATATAGTTTGGATTAAAACTCCTCTTAACCAGGAATTCAAAGAAAAACAAGATGGAACTTCAGTGATTAACGAGAAAGAAATTGAAGTCATTGAAAAAATTTGCCAGCAATTCGAGCAAACTTGGTCGGTTCGAGTGAACCAAGGAGAACCAAGAAAAGAAGTAGGAATAATTACTTTTTATGGTCGCCAATTAAAGTTAATTGAATCAACAATAGACCCCACAAGGTTTCCTTCTCTGCATATTCGTACTGGTACAGTTGACAGATTTCAAGGAATGGAAAGACAAGTCATCATTGTCAGCATGGTACGAAACAATAATCAGAAAAAAATTGGATTTGCTCAAAAGCTAGAACGGGTGAATGTTGCTTTTTCTCGCGCTCAAGAATTATTGGTAATTATCGGTTGCCATGAACTGTTTACTCAGTTCCCGATATACTGCAAAGTTTCAGATGTTATTCGCCTATATGGAGGTTTAATCGATGTTTCTGACATCCTCTGATAGACCAATTGACCCAGAATTAGAGAATATAGTAGAAGAAATTGAACGGAAAAGCCCCAGTTTCTCAGTTTTAGCTGCACGTCAGTTACGCTACTGCTTATCTCAAACTCCTATTAAAATTGAAATTGCCAAATCGCGCCAGTTAAATATATTAGAAGATTTTATTTTCCGCGCAGGTGTTGAGTTCAAGCCTTCACCAACTGAAGATGAATTAGCGGTTGTGCTTGGGTTAGATCCGATATTTATTAAAAACACTACAGCAACTCTGCGGAATTTACATACTTTAGAAACAGAACCAGAATCTGTTATCAAACTTACCTCTGTTGGACAGGAATTTTATCGCGATCGCTCTGTACCAGAAGCTCCAGAAACTAAAACAATTTATGCTATATCAGAACCACTAAACAACAGTCTTAGTTTTGCATCTTCTCCTACCAAAAACGAAGAAATAGACCATCTACCAAATCTGATAGACTATGTAGTAGTTGACGATAATATCAAAAGTATTTCCAGATTATCGCTCTCAGAATTACGAGAACTACTAATTCAAAATCCAGATTTACGGTGTCACTCTCCTGAAGATGGAAAATTCGCTACTTCTTTTAAAGTAGAAAACATCACCGAAACAATTTGGAAAACTTTGTCACTAATCGTTATTTTCGATGTCTTAGCAAATGGTTGTTGATGATTATAACGATGACTATGATGAAAGTTGTGTCGATTTTCAACAAATGTCTGAAAAAGAAAAACAAATCTATGACGAAGCTTATGCTGAATTTCAACAAATGTTAGAAGAAGATAAACGAAGGCAAAATGATTATGAAGAAGGTTATGATGAAGCTTATGCTGAATTTCAACGAATGTTAGAACAAGATAAATGAAAGGGTTTTGTAGCAAAAATTTCTAAAAAACAAAGAAACTGCTAAAATGAGTCAAGCTACTATTCAACCTGCCAAAATTAGCCGTGTCCTGCCAGATTCGATCGCAGCAGAGATAGGATTTGAACCTGGAGATGCGATCATATCTATTAATCAAACTCGTCCTCGTGATTTAATTGATTATCGCTTTCTCTGTAGTGATGAGTATCTAGAATTAGAAGTATTAGATACTGCTGGGGATATTCATCAGATCGAAATTGAAAAAGATTATGATGACGATTTGGGGTTGGAGTTTGAAACGGCTTTATTTGATGGTCTAATTCAGTGTAATAATCATTGCCCTTTTTGTTTTATCGATCAGCAACCCCCTGGTAAACGGGAAAGTCTTTACTATAAAGATGATGATTATCGTCTTAGTTTTCTTTATGGTAGCTATCTGACTCTGACTAATCTTACTGATAGGGAATGGGAAAGAATTGAACAGATGCGCCTTTCCCCTCTGTATGTTTCAGTACACGCCACTGAACCCGAAGTCAGAACTCGTCTTTTAAAAAACAACCGCGCTGGGTTGATTATGTCCCAGTTTGAGTGGTTTCAAGCAAGACGTTTACAGATCCACGCCCAAGTAGTAGTTTGTCCTGGGATCAACGATGGAGAACACTTAACCAGAACACTATTAGATTTAGCTTCCTTTCATCAGGGAGAGATTCCTGCCGTCGCTTCCACAGCAGTTGTTCCCGTTGGTTTAACTAGATTTCGTCCTTCAGAAGATGAATTGATTCCTGTAAGTCGAGATAAAGCCATTGAAGTTATCGAACAAGTACAGCAATTACAGAGAAAATTTAAACAACAGTTTGGTAGTAATTTTGCTTGGTTAGCTGATGAATGGTTTTTGATTGCTAGACAAGATATTCCCCCAGAATCTCATTATGAAGATTATCCCCAAATTGGCAATGGTGTCGGCTCAATTCGCTTATTTCTTAAACAGTTTCAGGCTACAGCAAAACAGATGTTACCCCAGGCTATTAATCCCCCTCGTCGTTTTACTTGGGTAGTAGGTAATGCTGTCGAACAAGCTTTTCAACCGTTGGTTAAGCAACTTAATGCTGTTGAGGGATTAGAAATTAAGTTAATCGCTTTAAACAGTGAATATTGGGGACAAGAAATTACTGTCACAGGTTTGTTAACAGGACAAGATTTATTAGCAGGTTTATCAGGAAAGGAATTGGGAGATGGCATTGTACTACCATCTTTAATGCTCAAGCACGATGATACTAAATTTCTTGATGATCTGACAGTTATTGATGTGAGTCGTCAGTTAGTTACACCAATTTTTCCTGTCAGCGATGTTGAAGAGTTAATTAGTGTCTTAATCGATAAATATTAGTGTGTCTAAATTACAACTGGCAGACTACCTTCCATACTTCTCGTTTAAGCTTTGTTATTGATTGGTTAAGTAAGTAGGTAGTGGGTAGTAGGTAGTGGTTACTCGTTACTTTTCTAGCCTCATAGATTAATCCGCATTTGTTAAACGAGAAGTATTGGACTACCTTCTTGTACTAAATTGTCTAATTTTTAGACAAATCTTAACAATAAAAAAGAAGCATTAAAAATTATCTGCAAGAAGACACCATCTCAATGTTACTTGTCCCGTCTCGCGATCATAAATGTGAGTTGGCAAAGAGGGATCAAACAATTCCATGCCTACTTTTCTTAGTTCTAAATCGATTATTTTTTGAGCTTCAGCGATCGCTGAAGCTTCTGTCACCTCAAAAAGATCGGAGGGATAAAAAATGCCACAGCCTTCGCCAAATTTATAGTTATAACTACTACCATCAGGCAGAGAACAATCCCATAAATACAAATACTTAAAATTCTTTTGGATTTCTTTACCGCGATCGCTAAGATATTTGCTATTACCAAGGTAAATAGCACCCCATGAACGACCAATAAATAGTTTGTTTGCTGTTTTCCAAATGCCGATTTTTAAACCTTTATATTCATAGGCTTGGTATTTTTTAATCTCTATTTCGTTCATTAAGCGAAAAATTTTTTAGCTAACTAAATCGACTAAAGTTTCTAATTTAAACTGAATAGAACCTGAGCTTGAATGGCGATAATGTTCACCAACAAATACTGATAGTTTAATGTTAGTTTTGTCGCCAGTAGAGATATATTTTACCGTGCATACTTGCATTTTATTTCTGAAATAGGCAATAATGCGATCGCCAGGCTTAATATTTGATGCTTGAATCTTTAATGATTGAATTTTGGATTTCTGATTCATGTTTGCTGATTTTTTTAAATAAATTGCTTTTTAATAAAAGGTGAAGTCATTGCTGCCAAAAGGCTACCGTAATCTAAATTGAAATTCACCCCCTCTCCAACTGTTAAATAGGAGTTTTTACTGTCAAGAACAACATGATCGCTGCTAGAACCTAGGATTTCTAGATCTTGATTCAGACTTAAACCAGAGATTAGGGTATCCTGTTTTCCCAAAGCAACAATTGCTCTTTTTTGCATCCCACACTCACGAAAGACGGGAATATTACCAAAAGCATCTTTACCGATTTCACCAAAGGGTATAGATGGTTTAAATTTGGACTCGATCACTTCGGCAATTAATTTAAAAGCATGGGTGTATAATTTGGGAATCGCCTGACGATTGATAGCTTCACAGCCTAAAAGAATCGATTCTCCCATACGCAAATTGTTAATTCGCCCGACGTTTTTGGTAGATTTATACCATTCATAGTTAGCGGAATTGCCCCCAGAAATTATGGGCAAGCTGATTTTAAATGCCTTTTCCATAGCGTCGGTTAATGATGATAATTGCTGCATTTTATGGTTATCAGGCTTAATTCCTCCATAGCAAGCTAAATTACAACCAAGTCCCATGATTTTGATATGAGGTAACGCCAGAACCTTTTTCATGAAGGGAAAAATATCACAAGGAAGTATCCCTTCTCGCAAGTCACCCATTTCCACCATTAAAATTATTTGATGAATTTTGTTATGCATCTTGGCATAATAATTGAGCTTTTCTATCGTCTGAATTTGGGTGTTGAGGCTAATGTCTACATTTTGAACGATAGATTCTGCTTGACTTAAAGCAGTGCGGAGTAAAACAAACTGAGTTGCTATTCCTGCCTGCTTCATCCTCTGAATGTTTTCTAAACGAGAGTCGGCAATAAACTTGACACCACCTCGGATCATTGCTTCGGCAATTAAAGGCTCTCCTAATACTGCTTTAGAAACTCCCATTAAGGAAATATCATTTTCTCCATAAAGTTCGCATAATATCCGAGCGTTATGCTGTATTTGAGATAGGGTGATTTCTATTCTGGGCATAAACCCTTTCATGTATTTAATTTCAAGGTTCTGCATTTACTTGGTTGCTAGTAAAGGCATGATTTTAGAACTGGGTTGTTTATTTTGTTGATCGAGAGAGGAAAAAAGATTACCCAAAGCACCAATGAGTTTTGAACACCCATAGGTTAAGACATCTGTAGTTGGCAAGAGAAGGCGGTTTTCATAGCTTTTAATAGTTTGTTGCATTTTTATTTCTGTCATATTTTCATGGTTGAGAGCGATCGCCATAACTTGAGAGCGAGAAATCGCTTCAATTAGAAGAATTTCACTTTCAATCGTCGGCATCGGTAGAGCGGGAAAATCACAGCGAAATTTCCTTCCAGGGGGGTGTTGTAGAATAATTCCATCGGGCATACATCCTTTTAAAATACCGACAGAACTCATAAAAGCTGGATGAGAGACTGCACTTTGTCCTTCGACTAAAATAATATCGGGACTTTCGGTTTCAAAAGCTTGGACAACAGCATTTTCTATTTCCCCAATCACAAATTGCGATACCAGCGCGTCGATGGATACGCCATAAATTGCTCCTTGCATTAAGCTAGTTTGACCTGTCGCTACCAATACTGACTTGATTCCTAGACTGTTTAAAGCTTTGTTTAATTCCACTGCGGTAGTCATTTTGCCACAAGCGCAATCTGTACCTAAAACGGCAATTACAGGCACATTTACTTTAGCGATTTGTCCTGTAAAAACATGAAGGTCTTTTAATTTCGGCGGTTTTCTGATGTCTTGAATGGTAATTCCCCACTTCTGGGCCATCTGGCTAAATTCGCGATCGTCAGAAAAGAATTCATGAAGACCATTAATGATGTCCATTCCTTTGGTCATGGCTTCCAAAATAAAGGCTCTTTCTGCAATGGATATGGTCGCCTCTAAGGGAGCTTTGCCGTAAATATAACAATCGGGAATATCTGGTAAATTAGCTAATGCTGACTGTAAATTAGCAAAGATGGGAATATAGTTTTTTTTATTGTCTAATTGTTCTCCTGCATCTCTGCCAGCTAAGGAACTATCAATTACACCTACAATATTATAAGTCTCAGAATGTCTAACTAAACCTGCTGCGGTTTTACCATCCATTAAGCCAAATTGATTTTCACAGTAAACTAAAGCTGTTTTTTTTGCGCTCGACATTAAGTTTATTTTCTCCGATTAGATTATTTGAAAGATAAGTAAGTTCAATAATTGCTTAGAAAGCTGGCATTTCTTGATAACAGTGGCTACAACGCCAGTAAAGACCTCCCAAACCTAAATGGCGAAGCAAGATGTATGAGCAACAGGGACAACTATTTCTACTTATCATGCAAAGTCTCGTAGATTTGGCTATATTCTCTTGACTGTCAACAGTTTTGCGTTGAGTTGGCCGTTGAAAAGATCTATTTAATAAAACCCGCATTGTTAAAACCTGATTTTTGTTGATATCTGGCTCAGATTTTGAAGGTAGAAAAAAATTGTAGTTGAATCCACAATTCTTGTTTCCATTTAAGGTTTAAAATCTCTGAATTTTTTACATCCAAAGCCTTAAGACATTTGAATTCGGAGATAAATATACGATTTTAGTCAAGTTCCTAAAATATTTCTTAATATTATTATCTTAACGTAGAACTTTATACAAAATAAAATAAAGATACAAGTCTTATTAATCTTGGCTAGCTAATGATCTAGGAGTGAAAGATTTTGATTGGGAATGTCGATTAACTATTAATCATAGTTAACAGTCGATCAATTCATTACAAGAAACATTAGGCTCTCTCAAATAAAAGAAGCGATCGCTCCAATTATTTTCTCCTGCTACTGGAGAACATCTTCAAGAAATTATTTGCTACTTAAAGGGCGTAAGGCTTACGCCCCTACTGTTAAAATTCATAGCTTTCTAAAGTTTCAGGAGATAATCGACGTAGGATTGGCAGAGCGCGATCGCCCATACCTCCTAAATCTTCAACCAATACTAAATATTTATTGGCATCTAAATAATCTCGATAGGGAACTGTATCGTCTTTAGTATTCAATGCCCAACCAACCCCACCACCAACAAAAATACTACCCATTGCCCCACCGATAGCACCTAAAACACCTCCCAGAATATGATTACCAGGCTCTCCTGCCCAATCAAAAGTATCTAAACCTGTAATCAGATTAAAAACATAACCCCCAAAAAAACCAAAGGGAACTAGCCAGTAGGACATAAAAATCGCTTTTTTCTTTGCCTGAGTTATGGGATCAATGAAACCAAGCTCATCGGCGGTTTTGTAACCCTTCCCTGCGATCGCAATTTTGCTCAGAGGGATACCTGCTTTTTCTAACGCTGTATAAGCTTCTTCAGCTTGGAAGCGATCAGATAAGACAGCAATTAGATAATTCATTTACTAACCTTAAATTAAACCAAACATCAATTAAAATCCTAGCTTAGTCGGGGATCTAAAATATAAGCTAAGTAAAATATAGTAATAGTTGAAATGAACAAAATCATTAGGCAACTAAAGCGCAAATTTCTTTCACGAGTGTTGACACGGGATCAGCAAGACTTCTGGAATGAAAACGGTTTTTTGATTTTACAAAACTTCTTTGAACCAGAAAAACTAAAAACCTTCCTCTCAGAAGTAAACGAGATCTGGCAGCATCGTCAACTTGATAATAATCCTCTGGTTATAGATATTTTGGAAGGATCTTTAGCTGGAAAACGTTTGAAGCTTAAAGACGTACCAGAATCAGTGCGGACAATTTCTCACAAACTTAACGATCTCTATCTGATCTCCGATGCTTGTCGTAGTCTGAGTCTTGATCCACAACTCTGTCTGATTCTCGAAGAACTTTTGGATGGTGAACCAATGATCATCAATTCACTAACTTTTGAAAAAGGAAGTCAACAGCCTTATCATTTTGATACTTACTATATGCCACCACCAGTTCAAAATAAGATGGTAGTCTCGTCTATCTGTCTAGAAGATTATCATGTTGAATCTGGCCCTTTGAAATATTATCCCAAAAGCCATAAAATCCCTCCCTACACTTTTTCTCATGGACACCTGAGTGCAGTAGACACAGAAATGCCCCAAGCAACAGCCTACATTGAAACGGAGATAGAGAAGCATGAATTGCAAGCGGAGACTTTTATTGGCAAAGCAGGGGATGTTTTCGTTTGGCACGCACAGTTATATCATGGTGGTCAACCTATTCTCGATCCTCATCGCACTCGACGGAGTTTAGTCACCCACTATTGGAGATCTCAGGATGTTGATTCGTCAAGGGTTGGGAAAATTGGTCATGGTCAAAATTATTTAAAGCGAGATCATCAATTGACATCTTAAGTGAAGTCAGAAGTCAGAGTAGGGGCAGTTCGCGAACTGCCCGTACAGAAGTCAGAAGTTTTTAATCTGCTAGTACACTTCGGCTTAAATAAACCAACCATTAAATAGCTAAAACTTTGCCTT
>CAYMWC010000038.1:0-30622 GCA_964393695.1 uncultured Pleurocapsa sp. | reverse complement strand
TCTGTGCATACAAGAGAATACAGATTGTATTCTTTTTCAAAATGAGAATTGCTGGATTATGGACGGAGATTATTAAGAAACTGAGGATCATGAGCAGGACTATAAATATCTACTTGGGTTGTGGGTGTTGCTGTAACGTTGGGAGTTGTAAGACCAGTATTATTAACGTCACCACCGCCAACAAAGTATTCTCCTGTGTTTGATTGAACTACTTGACCTGGGCTAACTCCTACTTGAGTTGTTTCTCCTACTATGTTGTTATTAAAACAATTATCATCGCTACCAGTAGTAACATTATTTTCTTGTTGTGCAGGAGTGCGAGAGCCATGAATTGCTACCTGAGTAGTAGGAGCAACAACAGTACAAGCGTTAACTGAAGGGATGAGGGAGGGAAATAAGGGGAGTAAAGTAGTTACAGATAATAAAGCTAAAGGTGCAGAAAATTTCATGATCGTCTCCTAAGATTATGGAATTGATTTGGATGAGAGGATGAATTGAATAAAAATAAGTTGAAAGTTAGTTGTATATCAGGTAAATAAAGTTAACGTTCTATTACCATCAGACACTCGCAAAATTGCAATTACATCTAAGTAAATTAGAACTTTGAAGTCATCCTTAATCATTGGATACGTTACTCACAAATTTTTTATGCACTTGATTCTTTAACAATCAAGTTTAGCAATTGATTAAAATCATTGCTATTCAACGGTTAGATGCCGATATAACCCTTAAATTTACGAATCGTTGCCACCCCCCATTTGAAAGTGAAATACATAAAGTTATTTTGGTTATTATTGCTAGTTTTTTGGCTAGGGTTTACGCCAGTCGCTAATGCCCAAATGTGTCGGAATAATGATGGTCATCAAGTGTGTATTCTCAAGTTAAAACGCAGTGCCAAAAACTATTGGGAATATCGAGCCACGGTGAGTATAGACGGACAGAAACAAAGAGCCAAAGAAATTTATAATTGTCGCGATTGCACTTTAACTCGTCAAGGCAAATATCCCATTCCTTTTAAACCAAATAGCCCAGGAGAATTAGTTTGTAGTCTTTTTCGGAAATCATAAAATGCTAGTAATTAAATCAAATAACCTTGACAAAGAGCGTTGCGGAGCCATGCCGTCAGGCTTATCGCTATTCCAGTTTTCCATTTTCTTGATATAGTCGGCGCGATTATTATAAACATTGTCAATTGTAGTTAATAAACTATCTGCCGTTAAGTTTTCTTCTAAAATAAATTCCGCAAATCCCTGTCTTTGAAAGATTTTGGCATTGTCAATTTGATCGCCACGACTAGACTTTTTCGGTAAGGGAATTAAAATCATCGGTTTTTTCAGAGCTAAAAATTCAAAGATAAAATTAGAACCTGCACGAGAAATCACCAGATCTGCTAAACACATCAAATCGGCAAGCTCGCTAGATACATATTCAAATTGCTTATAGCCTGGGCGTTCTAAACTTAGATCTACATTGCCCTTGCCACAAATATGAACAATTTGAAACGCTTCTAACAATTGCTTGAGGAGTGAACGTACTGTTTTATTGATATAGACTGAGCCAAGACTACCACCAGCGACTAATATTACTGGCTTAGTAGACTCAAATTGACAAAAAATTCTCCCTTTTTCGCGATCGCCTAATTTTAACTCTGGACGTACTATCGCCCCGATAAATTCACCTTTATCCTTGGGTAAATACTGTAAAGTATCGGGAAATGTAGTACAAATTTTCTGGGCAAAATTCATATTGATGCGGTTTGCCAATCCAGGTGTTAAATCGGACTCATGGGTAATCACTGGTATATTATTCAATCGACTACCCAACACCACAGGCACAGATACAAAACCACCTTTAGAAAACACAATTTTTGGTTGCTCACGACGAATAATTTTATAAGCATCTATGATGCCTTTTAGCACGCGGAAAACATCAGTAAAGTTTTTCCAGTCGAAATAGCGTCGCAGTTTACCTGTAGGAATTGGATAATAAGTAACTTCAGGCAAATTGCCAATCAATTCCCGTTCAATGCCCTCAAAAGAGCCAATATAGATAACTTCCCATCCAGACTCCAGCAACATCGGAATTAGAGCTAAATTGACCGTAATATGACCAGCAGAACCACCACCTGTAAGTAAAATCTTCTTCTTCACTATTTATCCGTTTTCTTTTTCTATACCCAAACAACCTAATATTAGTTTTCCGCTCCTTAATTGACAAATCTCAATCTGCCACCTAAGAACTTTAAAATTATGATAGTTGAAATATATTGCTCAAATAATTGCTCGATAAAAACATGGAATCAGTATATCGTTTTAGTTGAAGTAAATTTAGAACAGCTTGTTTAATTTATAGAAACCATTTGCTATCTTGCGATCGCCTGTTGCATTTTAATTGTTAGATGATCTACGCGCTAGAACTCCCATAAATGATCTGGATCGTCAAGTGCTGCTTTTACAGTAGATAAATCAGCAAGATCTTGGAAAGGATTAGATTTTACCAACTCTACAATTGCCTGTAGTGCCAAGCTAAGGAGTCGTTCATCATCTGATAAAATAGCTCGATCAACTGCTTCCAAAAGCGATCGCAAATTTGTCCCACGTTCATCAAAGGAACGATCAAGATAACCAATTAGAAAATCACGCTTTGTCTTAATTTCAGCCAGAGTAATTTTTTCCCAAGCCTCAATTTCGCAGCGTTTAGTTTTCTCTTCTTCAGCAATTTGTTTATACTGAGTCCAGGCTTCAACAAGGTCATTTAAACATTGAGCAGGATTAATCAATCCTTTAACACCTTGGACAAAATTGATAGACGGCTTTCTACTTGTCATGTTTTTCGTTAAATATTACGGTATTTTGCTTTTAATGTGCCTGTAGCTTCATTTAGATTACCCTCCACATTTAGAACTGGAGTTTTCATAATCTCCCCTAGTGCTTTGATTAAAAGTGCGACTTGTTGAAACTTTGCTGCATCTCGCTCGCGCACAAAAGTTTGTGTCTCCAGCTTTATTAAGCTATCAATAGCTCGATCATTTAAGCTGTTTACTAGATTCTTTAACTCTGTAATTCGTCGTTGTACTTGATCGAGAAAATCCTCAAAAGTATCAAGCTTGGCAATCTCTACATTTACTTGAGCTTCATAACCATGCGCCTCAGTCAAAGCTCTTTCTCCTTGTCCTCCCAATACAAAACCACCAATCATCAAAGCTGGCCCTAATGCAATACCACCTAGCACCAAAGTACCTAAAGCCATGCAACTCCAACACCAGCAGTAATTAAAGCAGCAGCACCGAGAATAATTGGAATAATAAAAATCATAAAAATTTTCTACCTGTAAGGAATATACCTATCTGAACTTACGTAATACAGTAGATTTCAGATATTTTTTACCAAAATAGCAATAGAAGTCACCACAAACGAGGTAACTTGTCACGCTGAGCAAAGATCTTTATCACAAGTCGTATTATGAGTTTTGCAATGGTAAAGATCTCAAATGGCTTCCATAAGGTATGCTTCCTCAAAGAGTTAATAACAATAAAAAATAAATGACCATAAAAACAGATAAAATCCAGGTAGGTAAGTTTCAATGGTTTTATCGCCAAACAGAAATAGAAAGCGAAAGAGTTCCTTTGCTTTTTTTACACGGACTACCCTCTCACAGCTACACTTGGCAAAAGGTTATGTCGTTTTTAGTCGATGATCATATTCCCAGTATTGCCCCTGACTGGCTTGGCTGTGGATTTTCCGATAAACCTAATCAGCGAGATTTTCCCTATACTCCTGAAGCTTTTATCACTGCTTTAGATGAATTAGTTACAGCCTTAAAGTTAGAAAAATTTTATTTAGTTGTTCAAGGATTTTTGGGTTCGGTTGGTGTGCAATATGCCCTGCAAAATCCTGAGCAAATCGAAGGCTTGATTATTTTGAATACTCCTATTACTCCTAACGCCAAACTCCCCTGGATAATGAAACAAATGACTTTTCCCTTAGTGGGAGACATGATGACTCAAGATCCTTTATTAGTCGATCGCACTTTAGAAAAAGGCAGTGGCTTTGTAATTACTGATAAAGATTTAGACGTTTTACGCAAACCCTTCTTGCAAAGTTCAGCAGTGGGTAGATCATTAATGACTATCCTCAAAAAATTGCAGTTAGATAAAACTATGCAGGAAATTGCAACTGGTTTAAGTCAATGGTCAAAACCAACTCTAATTATTTGGGGATCTGCCGACAGATGGTTAGATGTGGCTGATGTCAAAAAACTGGCTGCTGCCAACTCAGATATCATTTTAGTAGAACTACCCGAAGCTAAACATTACCCCCAAGAACATTGGGCATCAGATATCGCTAAGGAAATTGTGCAGTTTTTTCGCCCTAAAGTTTTTTAAAGGTACAGGTTTCCTGAGAAAATCAAAAAAGTAATCAAGTTTCGTTAAAGCAAAATGAAGATCTTTCGTCCTATTCTTTCCTTAATATTAGTTTTAGTTACAACTATTTTAGTTAGCTGTGGTAGTCCTACTGTATCTGCACCACCTACCTACACTCCTGAAAAATTACAGAAAATTAGCACTTATCGCATTCCCCTGGACCTAGTACGTCAAAGAATTCCTGAACTGGGTGAGTATCTTAATAATGAAGACTGGGTAAACGCGGATAGTTTTCTACATGGCCCTCTAGGGCTAGTCAGAAGAGACTTGACTTATTTATCCAAAGCTTTATTACCTGACGAACAAGAACCAGCTTTAGAAACAGCTAAAGATATTTTTAGACATATCGAAAATATTGATGCTGCCGTTGATGAGAAAAACTACACTGTCGCGATCGATCAATATAAGAAAATGGTGTCTGATTTGGATAGCTATTCAAGCTTAATTCCTCAAACTCAAAAAATAGAGCAGCCAGCGTAATAATAATTTCAGAATAATCTTAAGCTAAAAGGGCTTGGCTTGACCGAGCCTTTTGTTTTTGAAATTTTATCGTCCCGAAGGGACGAGGCTCTAGGCTTTAGGCTCTAGGCACGCTCTTTATAAAATTTAACTGGTTGACCGAGCCAAAAGACAAGCGAGACTTGTCCCAACCAAGGGTCTAAGACAAGGGGCTGTCTCTTGGGGAAACCCCAAGAGTTTATAAGCCCCGCCCCTTCTTTAAAGAAGCTTGTTTTTAGGAGGGGTTCAAACCACGCTGATTTAATTACTGAAAATTACCTGATAAATAGCTCTAAAATCATCTATCTTAACCATCCCTAAATAGAGACTTTACAGGCTTTCAACTCACATCATGTTATCTCACAATTGAACAAGCAGATAAAAAAAATATAGCTTTAAGAAATCATGTTAATGAGACAGGAAAGCGCAACGGTTTTGATAATAGTTCAATCGTTATGGTTGATGATAGTAATGAACTGGTTTCTAATAATAGCGAAGCCGAAAATGATATCTACATTAATCGCGAAGAACCTACAGCCCAATTCAATCTCGAACGGTTGATGCGAGATGCAGCAGAATTAAAAGCTAGGGAGTTAGCCATGCCTAATTTAGTCAAGCGCGAGATAGCTAATCAGATGAGTGAGGAGGATTTACCAGAAGACCTCAAAGAGAAAGTAGCGATCGCCCGATCACCCTTGAGGTGGCTAACCCAAAGTGGACACCAGGACAGTTAGCCGACAGCATTCTGAGTCAGTACAGAAGCCAAAGAAGGAACTAAGCGTTTTACTCTCTTAGTAATTAGCGTAGTCTACCGAGGCTAAAGAAATTTCCTTATGGAATTCTTTACACAGCTGATTGTAGAAGTTAATCTAAAATCTACAATCAGCAATCTATAATCTTAAAACGCTATTGGTTCTGGAGTTAAGCCAGCTTCTACGCCGTTTTGTTCTACTAGCTTTATTTCTTGATGTACCTCAAGACTTTCGTTTTCAGACTCAACTAATTCTATCTTTAACCAAGATTTTGTAGTTTCAATTAATTTCTTGATTTTAGTGCTTACTTCTGAGCCATTCTTGATAATTAATGAGCCAAAATTTGCCTCAGTTGGTTCTAAAAATGAATCTGTCACTACCGCAAAACTAGATTGTCCATTGATACTAGAAGTTGCTTTGGTTCTAGTGAAAATAGGCTGGTAAACTGCATGAGCATAAAATATATCGTTCTTATCAATTGCGCGATCGCTTGTTAAATTTTTATAGGTCTGAAGGAACTTTTTGCAGAAGGAATTAGGATTATTATAGTAAGAATAATTTTTGAGAAAAGTTAAACCTGCATATCCTGAGCATTTTAATCTGAAGGGTAGTTCAGATATCGGTTGATTATTACTATCTAAAAACCAGACTACAACATAAGAAAAAGCTTTATATCCGCCCTCGGCAAACTTAGTTTTACTATAAGCTATAGTTTCTGAATTTTTGCTCATTAAGGGTTTAGAGCGATTTAATATTAACAACCTTGGTTGTTGAGTTACGAGTACAGTTTCGTTTGTACCGTCACTAAATTCATGTTCTATTGGTTGCCAGCTATCTATTATTTTGAACTTGGCTAATTCTGCATTAGCTAGTGTAATTCCTATCCCAAACTTTTGACTACTCGCATTTAAAAACTGGCAGTAAGGAACGGTGGTTAATTCACCTAAAAATTCATCGCTATTAAAGCCAAAATCTTGATAGTTATTCATGGTTATTGATGAAGCATTAATTATTAGTAATAGTATAATTATACTATTTATTATCTTATATATTGACTAAAAAATCAATATTAAATTATCCAATTAAAGAAAAAATATCATTCAATCTCAATGTAGCCAAGAGAATCAAATCAGCTTGGTAAGCTGTTAATCAATTTAATTTACTGGGTTATGACTGACTGGGAGAGAGTTTAAGAGTTTTTTCCTTATACTAATAATATGCAGTTTAAATGCGTAACAGCTTAATGGAAAGCAGAATCTGAGTTGATCGCGATCACTGCACATTTGCCAGCAGTATGACTTCTATAACCAATTACTGATTACTGATAATTGTTGATGATTGAAAGCATTTCAGACGGGCATCTGAGAAGAATTTAAAATGAAGGGTATCAGTCGACTCTCGAAACCTTGATTTACAAAGATATCCATAGCTTATGGACTAGATTTAAAGGCAATAGAAAAAATCAAATGTGTAATTTGTTTTGCTTACGTAATTAACTAATATGGATAATTGACAACTAGTTAATTTGCTTTAAAATTTCTCCTTTTAAGAGGAAAAATCTTTTTTATTTTAATCCTCTTGATTGATTAAAAGGTAATTATCAATTATCCATTATTAATTATCAATTTATATGATACTAACTTTCTCTTTGATCTTTATTGGTTTGGATAAAGAGAATCAATAAAAAGACAGTAGGAACTAAAACAAACAGAATAGTAGCTACAAATCCTAGATCATTAACTTCCATATAAAAGCAGCCCCTAAGTAAACGATTATTAAAACAACATTCTTATCTAGAATATCATTAACTTAGGCTAATAGCTGCATGGATGATAGTTATTTCTTGCCAGGCTTAGGTTTGGTAATAATTTTCACTGAACCGTTAACTAGGGTTTGGCAGGCTAAACGGTAATTTTCTGGCTTTTTCTTTAATTTACGTTTTTCAAAATCAGTTTTGGGAGAGAGATTTTCCATCCCTGACTCTACTTCGACGATACAAGTAGCACACTGTCCATAACCGCCACAATTTCTTAATTTACCGCCCAGGGTATAAATATCCACTCGATTCTGGAGAGCTTTCTCACGTAAATTAGATCCCATTGCTGCGATTACTTCTTTATCTTCCTTCACAAAGGTAATAGTCGTCATAGAAATTCTCTTTTATTAAATCCTGTTTACTATAATCTTAAGAAATCATAAGCGATCATACATCTATTTTAATATTTATCACTTTCAAAAATGTCTTGCGATTTAGTTCAGTGACTAGTAATGCCAAAAATAAACCTGTTGCTCAGTTATGGGAATTGCAACTGCTATGGTTGCTAGGTAATTAATTGCTGGAATACACGAATAGATTGACCAACTTGCTGCTGCGGTTTTATTGCCTTGAATGGCTAGTAATTTAGGAGATTTCGTTTGATCTAAAGATATTTCAACATCAGCTATAGAGCCAGCTAAGCCTGTACCAATGGCTTTTAAATAAGCCTCTTTGGCTGTCCAAAATTTAAAAAATACTTGATGTTGTTGTTCTTTTGGATAACTGGCAATTAATTTAAATTCTCTAGGCGAAAAAAAACGTTCGGCGATCTTTACTGCGTCTGACATTTCTCGCAAATATTCAATATCAACTCCGATCGCCTGATCACAAATAAATCCATACAGAGCGTATTCGTGAGAATGAGAAACATTAAACTGTAGAGAACTATTAGGCATTGATGCTGATAGTCGAGGTTTTCCGCGATCGCTATACTCAAATTCTAGTTTATCAGGGCTTATTTGGAGGTAATTACCTAATAATTGTCTTAAAATGCTTCTAGCACCAATATATCTGTTTCTATCTTTGGAAAAACGAAATTTATTGGCTCTCGCTATTTCATCGTAGGATAAGATAATAGCTAACTCTTCGATTGTAGCTGTTGGTAAATCTAAATTAGCACGCCACACATGAACTTGATTATGATCTAGTCTTGGTTGTTGTGGAGGATGTTGCCAAATTGTATCTTGATTATTGTTCTTGTTGATCACTGATAATCTAAATTACTTTTCGCTAGATATCTACCTTAGTTATACCGTAATACCGTAATACTAAAAATTTGATACTATTATTGATAGACGAATAAAGCACAAACTATGGTTAGATCAACTACTAAGCTAACTATCCAAGAATTCTTTGCGCTTCCAGAAGGCGATCGCCCTTACTAAAGCCTGTCAAACCCATTGTCAAAACAGGCAAAAAACTTCAGCATGGTATCTTAGGGCAGGATAGTAAAATATGTTACTTTATCAGACTGAATTAGATTAAAGTGTCTGCGGTCTAAAGTTAATATTTTTTTTGATAGAATAACGTTCGGCTAAAACTAATAAACTGGTATCTGCTATTAGTCCTCTTGCCATAGTAGTTCATTAGTTCGGCTAGATAAATCTGTTCTACCGCTTGTTCCCATACCGATAGATTTAGGCAATAAGCTATCGTCATTAGTTTTTGCTTCGTCTTGTTCGATTTCAGAGAGTATTAAACGAGCAATAGTTTCTTGTCTATCTGCTGGCAAATTTGAGAGTTTTTTTAAAGCCTGTTGTAAAAGTTCTGTCATGGTTCTTTGTCTCCTTAATATACTTGATAGTATTATCGATAAACGAAATAAAGTAAAAACTATGGTTAGGTCAACTACTAAGCTAACTATCCAAGAATTCTTTGCGCTTCCAGAAGGCGATCGCCCTTATGAATTAGTTGATGGTCAAGCTATTACTAAAATGTCTCCTAAGAGTTTTCATTCTGCTATTCAAGCTGCCTTGATAATTTTGCTACAAAGTTGGTGTCGTCAGCGTGGTCGTATTTATCCTGAATGGGCAATTAAACTTAAACGTCGTGGAATTGATTGGATTCCTGTACCAGATCTAACCTATATTTCTAATCAACGTCTCAGTGCAGATTGGATGTTAGATGAAGCTTGTCCTGTTGCACCAGAATTGGTGATAGAAATTATTTCCCCTGGTCAAACATTTGGTGATTTGGCAGAGAAAGCCACAGATTATTTGCAAGCAGGAGTAGCTAGGGTGTGGTTAATAGATACTAAAGTTCAAAGCATTACTATTTTTTATGGGGATACATTGCCTAAAACCATCAAAGGCACAACTGCGATCGCTGATGATTTATTTCCTCAATTAGAATTAACTCCTCAACAAATTTTCCAACAAGCAGGTTTAACTAGTTAATAGTATTAATTATTGAGCAATTAAAGGAATAAAACTAAAACTATGGTTAGATCAACGACTAAGCTAACTATCCAAGAATTCTTTGAACTTCCAGAAGGCGATCGCCCTTATGAATTAATTGATGGTCAAGCTATTACGAAAATGTCTCCTAAATTTTTTCATTCTCGACTACAAAAAACTTTACTATTTATCTTGGATAGTTGGGGGGAAAATAAAGGTAGAGTTGAACCAGAATGGGCAATTAAACTTAAACGTAATCGAAATGATTGGATTCCTGTACCAGATTTAACCTATATTTCTTATAATCGCCTGAGTGCAGATTGGATGCTAGATGAAGCTTGTCCTGTTGCACCAGAATTGGTGATAGAAATTATTTCCCCTAGTCAAACATTTGGTGATTTGGCAGAGAAAGCCACAGATTATTTGCAAGCAGGAGTAGCTAGGGTGTGGTTAATAGATACTAAAGTTCAAAGCATTACTATTTTTTATGGGGATACATTGCCTAAAACCATCAAAGGCACAACTGCGATCGCTGATGATTTATTTCCTCAATTAGAATTAACTCCTCAACAAATTTTCCAACAAGCAGGTTTAACTAATTAGATTAACTTAATCGATGTTTGGCTTTAGCTTTGATTAAAAGATTTTGATCGTCAGTGACCATTGACCAACAATTCTCTCCTAGTTGTTCTAGTGCCAGTAAACAAGCATATTTCAGATCAAAGATGGGAGTATCAAGAGTTGCTTTTAAAATAGGAATTGCTTGAGTTGCTTGAAGATTACCAAGAGCGATCGCTGCTGCTGCACGGGATTTTTGGAATTGTGGAGAAGTGTTGTGTAAAGCTTCAAGAATTAAATCATATCCAAGTTGGTAATTAAGCAGTCCCAATAATTTAACCACATGAAAATGTGCGCCGTAATCATTATTGGCTTCTTCTGCGTAGGTTTTTAACAGTGCTGCTGGTGCTTCTTTAGGATAAGTTTCTAGGAGAGTTTTACCTGCTAAATAACACCTGCCAAAATCAGTATGGTAAAGTTCTCTAATTAAAAATTCTAAGGCTGGCGGTTGATCGTATTCATGTACCATCTCTATATCTTGAGGACGATCACGAATGATTTGATCTAAACTCGATTCAATTTCAGCAAAGGTAATTTTATCTACACTGATACCTTTAGTAGCTAATATTTTAATACCCCTTAAACGAAAGGCGACGGAAATAGGTGCAACCGCGATCGCAGGTATAGCTTGATAGTAGTTAGTATCAATTAAATCTTGAATACAGGCGCGTCTAGCATTAATATTACTGTGTTGTAAAAATTCTACAACTCGATTCATTTGGCTATAATCACCAGTTAAACGAGCTAAAGTAGCGATCGCAGCACTAGCAGTAGGTTCATCTTCGTTATTTGTAAAAGGTTTAATCCTGTCAATTGCAGGCTGGTAATTAAAATTAGCCAGGGTATGAAAAATAACTCGATAAGTTTGATTTGGTTTAGTTAATAATTGGGCGATCGCTTCTAGAATAGATTGATCTGTTGTACCAATTTCTCCAATTGCCCACACCGCATTTTCGACAGTAAGTGCATCTTCATCCGTCAGACAAGATTTTAGAGTTGGCAGTGCCTCAACCGCCTTTAAACGTCCCAAACTTTCCACCGCTTTACGACGAGCAATACGATTAGCCAAGGCAGGATCGCGATCTTCAATAGCCTCAATTAGTGCTTGGATAGCTCTTTTGGTGGGAAAATTCATTAAATGGGCTGCACCAACATAACGCTCTGATGTACCATCCTCTGTATCCAAAGGCTGTTTCAATAATGCGATCGCCTGATCCTCAGTTAAATTAAATATATTAGAAAATCTATTATCCATTTTGACGTTGCTGATTTAGCGAACGAGCGTGGTCTTGGGGAGGCAGCGCGTTGCCAGTTTTATTCAAATCCTATCCTATCAGGAAACATTTGTGAAAAGTATAACAAGGCGTAAGTTCTGTTTACTTAAATAATATCTTACTATTTATGCTACTATATAGTAACTATATTTATAGCATAAATAAAATTATGGCTAAAATATCTATTTATTTAGACGACCATCTAGAAAAAGATTTAGATGATTTAGTACAAAACAATCCCGATTTAACCAAACGTAATCGCAGTGCATTATTTAACTATTTACTAAAGCAAGAAATTGCTAAACAAAAAAGAGCAACAATGTTAGAAGCAGCAGCAGCAATAGATGAGTTAAATCTTGGTTGGCATGAGGAAGAACAAAAATGCGCGATTATCGATACGGAAGTATCTGGTTAGTAAACTTCGAGCCATCAGTAGGAACAGAAATTCAGAAAACTAGATCTGCTTTAATTATTTCACCAACAGATTTCAATCAAGTTAGAACCAAAGTAACTTTGTTACCTATTTCTTCTACTGTTGTTAAAAGTAAAAAAATAGAAGCCGTAATTGTTCGAGTTGAAGCAAGCCTAGAAAACGGATTAAATTCAGACAGTACAATAATTGCTATCGAACCTTGTACTTTCGATAAAACTAGATTGATTAAACGCTTAGGCAATTTAGAATCAAATTATTTAAGCGACATCAAAAATATTTTGAAACTTTATCTTGATTTGTAAGCTCACCCACGGCTAAAAGCGCGCGATTAATTAATAATTTGTACAGAAAATGATCACTATCACATCTACTGACAACTGGCCCTTGCTACTTGATGTTAGCAATACTACTCTTCATGTCACCCCTGAAGAATTTGATTCTCTCTGCCTAGATAATCCCGATTTAAGACTTGAACTAACTAAAGATAAGGAATTGATTGTTATGCCCCCAACAGGTGGTGAAAGCGGAAAAAGAAATGGCGAATTATTTGGACAAGTTTGGAGTTGGAACAAGCAAACTAAATTAGGCGAAGTATTTGATTCTTCCACTGGTTATGATTTTGTACCTATTGGTGGTGGTAAAATGTCTCCCGATGTTTCTTGGATTGAAAAGTCGCGGTTAGAAGGAATAAATATAGAAAAGTTTATCCCCGTAGTACCTGATTTTGTAATCGAACTTCGATCTGCCAGTGATAGGCTTAAGAAACTACAAGAAAAAATGCTGGAATATCAAAGACTAGGAGTGAAATTAGGACTATTGATTAATCCTCAAGATCAGCAAGTTGAGATTTATCGGTTAGGACGAAATACTGAAATATTAGGTTCACCTATTACAGTTGATTGCGATTGGTTGATGCCTAAATTTAAGTTAGATTTGACTGAAATTTTGAACAAATAAATTTAAATGAATAAAATTTGTCTATTTTTTTACTCATACTTCTTGTGTATCCACAATTTACCCTTTTGAATAATAATTTCACTTTGCTGAAACCACTTTAGTTCTTCCAGCACGATATTAATTTCTATATTAAGTTGATTAGCAATCTCTTTAGCGGATAGCCCTTCAACATGAGATTTAATTAAGCCAATAATTGAATTGACTTGATTGACAAAATTTCTAATAGCAGAAATTCTAATCGCCGTATCTTCAGATTCACTTGTTAAAGCTGCTATTTCTACCACATTCCAGCCACTACGATAATATTCCAGTATAGCTACGCCATTTTTTTTTATATTATCATAATCTTTTTGAGCCAAAGCTGCTGCCTTTTGCGCGCGATCGCTTTCTGGGTAGATATCCACAATTAATTACTAATTATAATAATTAGTATCAAACACAATTAACACCCTAGTTATAACCTTGTATTTATTATTTGTGTACAAATCAAATACGTATTTTTCGCCAAATAAATGCAACAATTAACAATTTATTGGATGCAGTTAAAATGTTCGTTAAAATGCTTAGAGATGAATTTTAAGATGAGAACATGAATCCCGAACAAGTAAATTGCGCTGTAGATTGCGTTAACGGCTGTGTTTTAGGCGATAACCCTTCGGGTACGCTTCGTGATCGCTGTCCTAATATTGAATATAAAAATAAAGCATCACAATTTATTCAAAATACATCTTTAGATAAAATGCTACAGATGGCAGAGATAGCCAGAATGAAGAAGCTATCTGAACCAACTAAATGGGTAATACCTGACGATATTTAGAGGTAATGGGTAAGAAATAGGAAATAGGAAGTAAGAAGTAGGAAGTAGGAAATAAAAAGTAGTTTTTTAACTTCTGACTTCTGACTTCTGACTTCTGACTTCTGACTTCTGACTTCTGACTTCTAAATTTTTGGTTGTTGTTTATGCCATTCTGTTGCTTGTTCATAGGCATAAGCAGTGTGAAAGAGTAAATCTTCTCGTAAGACATTACTAATCAACTGTAAACCAATGGGTAAACCTTGGTTATCAAAGCCACAGGGAATACTCATACCTGGTAAACCTGCGAGATTTACAGGAATTGTCATTAAATCCAAAAGATACATACTCAGAGGATCTGTAGTTTTGTCTCCTGCTTTAAAGGCTGTGGTCGGTGCAGTCGGACTTACTAAAACATCTACTTCTTCAAAAGCGCGCTCAAAGTCCTGTTTAATCAAAGTACGAACTTTTTGGGCTTTGAGATAATAAGCATCGTAATATCCTGCCGACAATACATAAGTACCAATCATAATCCGTCGCTTAACTTCTGCACCAAAACCAGCAGCACGGGTATTGGTATACATTTCTAGCAAGTTGTCTGATTCTTGGCGCAAACCATATCTAACCGCATCATAACGAGCTAAATTAGCTGAGGCTTCCGAAGGCGCAATAATATAATATGCTGCTATACCATAACGAAAACGAGGACAGGAAATCTCTTTAACTTCTGCCCCTAATTCTGTTAAAGTAGCGATCGCTTGTTGTACTTTTTCTGCTACCGTTGGATCTAATCCTTCCCCAAAGGTTTCTTTGATAATCCCTACTTTTAAGCCTTTTTTGAGCTTGGGTTGCAAATATTGGCTATAGTCGGGGATATCTACTTTCAAACTAGTAGCATCATTGCGATCATGTCCTGCGATTTCCCGTAATAAAATTGCGCTATCTTCAACATTACGCGAAAAAGGACCAATCTGATCTAAAGATGAGCCAAAGGCTACTAAACCAAAACGAGAAACCAAACCATAAGTAGGCTTGACTCCCACTACCCCACAAAGAGAAGCAGGTTGACGAATCGACCCCCCTGTATCTGAACCTAAAGATACCACACACTCTCCCGCAGCTACCGCAGCAGCCGAACCTCCAGAAGAACCACCAGGTACTCGTTCTAAGTCCCAAGGATTAGCCGTAGTCTGGAAACTAGAGTTTTCGGTTGAACCTCCCATGGCAAACTCATCTAAATTGGTTTTGCCCACAAATACCGCACCTGCATCCTTTAATTTCTGGGTAACAGTAGATTCATAGGGAGGTACGAAATTAGCCAAAATCTGGGAAGCACAGGTAGTTTTAATGCCTTTAGTACACAAATTATCTTTGAGTCCTATGGGAATTCCTTCGAGGATGCCAATCGCTTCTCCTGCTGCAATTTTGGCATCTACTTCCTTGGCGGTGGCTAAAGCTTGATCGGCAGTTATAGATAGAAACGCCTTGACTTTTGGTTCTACTGTTTCAATCTGTTTTAAAACCGCCTGGGTAATTTCGACGGCGGTACGTTCTTTGTTAACTAACTGCTGATGTAACTCTTTTATACTTCCTGGGTACATTAAATTACCTTTATTTAATAGCTGTTAAGGAATGGACAATTGATAATTGTTTAATCAAGTCTAAGACCTTTTATTTATTCATTATCAATTAATCACTCTACTATTTTCTGAGAAACTCAGCCCAAGCAACTCCAGTTGAGAATTAATTTCTGGTTTAGCTACACATTTCTTAATTAATCTTTGTAAACTAATTGAAGAACTTAATTTCTATAAAACAGAACATTTAGCTTATGAAGCGAGCATCCAATACGGAGAATTATCTATTAACTGGTCATATCTTAGCTATGGCTTTTGGTTTGGCAGGAATTATTTTAGTATTACCTAATCCCGATTTTCAGGCACAGTTAGCTAAATTTACCTGGGGATCAACTATTTTTGGTTGGTCAATGGCTGGTGGTGGTGTCGTCTATATGCTCTTAGCAACTGCTGCTGTAGCTCTCTATGCTTATCGAACTCTAGGTTGGTGGCATTGGTTAAGTTTTATGCTACCTGCTATTAGTATATCTTTAGGTAGCGAACTTTTGGGTACTAGTACAGGTTTTCCTTTTGGTCACTATCGATACCTAAGTGGCTTAGGTTATAAAATTGCAGGATTAGTACCGTTTACTATTCCTTTATCTTGGTTTTATTTAGGTTTTAGTGCTTATATTATTGCTTTAGCTGGTTTAAATAGACTAAAAATTAGTAATTGGTTACGTCAACTAGGAGCAATTATTTGTGGCGCACTCTGTCTTACTTCCTGGGATTTTGTTCTTGATCCAGCGATGAGTCAAGCAGCAATTCCTTTTTGGGTATGGGATCAACCAGGTGCATTTTACGGTATGCCCTATCAAAATTTTGCAGGTTGGCTGGGTACAGGAATAGTATTTATGACTGTAGCTACTCTGCTTTGGACAATAAAACCTCTAAAATTGCCCAGCAATGATTTAAAATTACCCTTGGCTATATATGTGGCTAATTTTGCTTTTGCTACAGTTTTAAGTTTGACAGCAGGATTTTATGTTCCTGTTTTATTAGGAATTGTTTTAGGTATATTACCCTTAATAACTCTTTATAGTATGGCAACCAATCAAGACAATGTGGCGGAAGGAAACGCATTTGTACCCAATAATTAAGCATTATCAATAATTAATCAGTGAATTTAGAGCTTTTGTACTCGATCGCTTTTGGGGTGTTAATATCTCAAATAGTAGCTACGGCAATTTTATTATCTCGCTTGCTTAAAGGAGCTATCAGGCGATCGCCCTTAACTCCTCAAATAGCTAATCCTGATTTACTTGGCAAAGTAAGCGTTGTCGTTCCGACTCTAAATGAAGCTCAACGAATAACTCCCTGTTTATCTGGCTTAAGTCGTCAAAGTTATGAACTACGGGAAGTTTTAGTTGTTGATAGTAACTCTCAAGACGGTACACAAGATTTAATCAAAACTGCGAGTGAAAGTGATCCTCGGTTTCGTCTCATGACCGACGATCCTTTGCCTCCAGGCTGGGTTGGTCGTCCTTGGGCATTACACACAGGCTATTTAAACATCTCGCCTGACAGTGAGTGGTTTTTAGGCATGGATGCTGATACTCAACCCCAACCTGGTCTTATTGCTAGTTTAGTTAGTGTGGCAGAGACAGAAAACTATGATTTGATTTCTCTTGCTCCCCAATTTATTTTGCAATATCCAGGGGAATGGTGGTTACAACCTGCTTTATTAATCACCCTTCTCTATCGCTTTGATTCGGCAGGAGTTGATACAGTAAATTCCAGTCGAGTCATGGCAAACGGACAGTGCTTTTTGTGTCGTCGTTCAGTATTAGACAAACTAGATGGTTATACTACGGCTGCTGGGTCTTTTTGTGATGATGTTACCCTAGCCAGAAATATTGCTGCTGCTGGCTATAAAGTGGGCTTTTTTGATGGGTCAAAAGTAATTAAAGTCAGAATGTACGAAGGGGCTAAAGAAACTTGGCAGGAATGGGGGCGATCGCTCGATCTTAAAGATGCTGCCTCTACTTCTCAAGTATGGGGAGATGTTTTATTTCTTTTCTGTGTGCAGGCTTTACCCTTACCACTGCTTTTGTTGAGTTTATACGTACTTAGTTTGGGCAACAATTATCCCATAATAATCACAATATTTAGTTTAAACGCTTTCTTGCTCTTATTGCGTTACGGAATGTTAATCGCGATCGTCAATTCTTACTCTGGTTCATCTATATATTTCTGGCTATCTCCTTTGGCTGATCAACTCGCAGTTGGGCGTATTTTATTATCTTCATTAACGCAGCCAACTAAATGGCGAGGTAGAAGCTATTTAAAAATGGATAATTGATAATTATCCATTCTTGTATGAAATACAAAAAAGAACGATACAAATCATTCCCTCTACTCCCTCTACATTTTCATCTGTAGCAAAGATTTAAGTATTTCATAATTAATTATTGGACTGCTGAAGTTATTTGAAAAGTTTTTGGTTTGGGTAAGGATTTGCCTTGGGATACAGATAATTTAATTAAAGATGTCAAAACTTCTTGTGCTTTCTCTAATGCCTGTTCATAGGAATCTCCTGGGATATTATAATTTCCCCATTCTGGAAGAGTAGCAACAAAACAATTATCTTTGTCTGACCACTGGATAATTATTGAGTAAGGTTCATTCATTATTATTTACTTTTCTCAAGCTATATAGTAATAGTGGCGATGGCTTCCCATCACCTCTGTTATAACCTGAGTCTATGTAGTTGCAAACTGTTGCTACTGATACGCTGGTCAAGTCGCTATGTCTAACGGCACGCTTTGCGTACGCTCCAATTCAAAATTAAGACAATTAGTAGAGGCTTGTACCCGTAAAAATTTTTTACTTGATTTCATCCCCCTAATCTATTTAAACCAGTACACCCCATATTAGTATGATCTAACTGAGAACCATAGGTAAATCCAGCTTGCCAAAACATATTAGCAGCAAGAATTATTAAAACTGTAGTAAAAATTAATCCAATTGTTTTTTCAGGTACTTTGGGAAGATAATAGCTACTAACCTGCGCTCCACATAATCCGCCAAAACCTAATATAAGTCCTGCTGAAAAAGATACATTACTCTCTTGGACATAAATTAAAAAATTAGAAATAGAGGTAATTAAAATGACACCAATACTAGTTTGAATAGCAATTTTAATATTTTCTTTTAACAATACCATTTGTAAAGGCACCATAATTGCGCCTCCACCAATACCAAATAATCCTGCTAAAAATCCTGATATTCCTCCAGTCAAAATTCGAGATAAATAAACATTTTGTTTTGCTAGAGATAAGTCTTTTACCTGATATTTTAAATTTCTTTTGAAGCTAGCGAGAAAAATATTAACAATCAAGAAAATACCAAAAGCTAATAATAATAAAAAACCTGGTATTTTGGTAGATAAAAAAACTCCTATAGGTGCAGTCGCGATCGCAGGAGTTGCCAAAAAAGATATTCTTTCTATATCAAAACCATCATTCTGCCAGTTGCGCCAACAACTAGAGAAGGCAGTTAAAACAATAGCTAAACTGCTAGTTGCTACTCCTTGAGCAGGAGAATATCCTAAATTAACTAATAAAGGTAACAGTATCGTTCCGCCGCCGATACCAACTAAACCCGATAACAACCCGATGATTATCCCTGAGTACCAAAAAATCATTAAAGTCATTGACTATCGAGTTAGTAATACAAATTCAACCAAGTAAACTTATACTAACATGAATAGCTTAAATTATTTCGTTATTTAAAACACTAAAATATTGTTAATTTGATAACAATAAATTATTAATTAATAAATAAAATTGATTAAATAAATTGCATTTCTCTTGTCTTTTTTTCTGGTAACTGGTAACTGGTAACTGTTGACTGCTAACTGCTCACTGTTTATCTAGTAGACATGGGCGTAAGTAAAGTAACCGTTCAAAAATACTGAAAGCATTGGAATTAGAAGCTTCTGACTTCTGACCTCTGACCTCTGACCTCTGACTGACCCGTAGCGGTACTAGCCCCATTTAAAAATAGCTGAACCCCAAGTTAAACCTGCACCAAAACCAGAAGCAGCGATCGTATCTCCTGGTTGAACTTTGCCTTCTCTAACCGCAGCATCTAGGGCGAGGGGAATCGATGCAGCAGAAGTATTACCATATTCAGCAATGTTACTTAAAATTTTATCGGAAGAAATGTTGAGACGTTTGGCTACGGCATCCATGATCCTTTGATTTGCTTGATGCAGTAGTAACCAATCAATATCATCAGCGGTTAAATTCGCACGAAACATCGCTTTCTCGATCGCCTCTGGGACTTTAGCGACTGCAAACCGATATACTTCTCGTCCATTCATGGTTACTGGTTGATATGTACCATGTTGAGTAGTAATATTAGCTACCAAAGGTTTAGAACTACTTTGATAATTCAAATTAAGACAATCATTTTGACTACCTTGACTGTACATTTCAAAACTCAACAGGCGATCGCTATCACTAGTGGCTTGACAGACAACTGCACCTGCACCATCACCAAACAGCACACAGGTAGAACGATCTGACCAATCTACCCAACGAGACAAGACATCTGCACCAATAATTAAGACATTTTGATGTAAACCAGTACGAATGAACTGAGCAGCAGTAATCAAAGCAAAAATAAACCCTGAACAAGCAGCAGTTAAATCAAAAGCTACTGCATTAGTCGCACCAATTAGCCCTTGAATTTTACAAGCACTACCAAACATATCATCGGCAGTGGAAGTAGCCAGAATAATTAAATCAAGATCCGTGGGAGAAATTCCTGCCATAGCGATCGCTTTTTCTGAAGCAACGGCTGATAATTGACTTAGAGATTCGGTGGGTGAAGCGATGTGACGATTTTTCATACCTGTTCTGGTATTGATCCAGTCGTCAGAAGTATCTACCATCTGAGCCAGATGATGATTAGTCAAAATTGCTTCTGGAGTAGCCGAACCACATCCAGTAATTGCTATACCTGCACCCATCTTGTTCAATATCTCACTCCGTTACTCATTAGGGCTATTTTTTTAATTAATAATTGATAATTGACAATTAATAATTATCTATTGTTGAATTTTTCTAGCTAGTAGAAGCTGCTTCTGTATGTTGTTTAGCGTCTTCTATTATTTGATGATTATTAGCTTTTATTTTTTCTAATACCTCGTTGTCTATGGCTTCTTTGGCTGCTCGAATAGCATTAAACATTGATCCTCGACGAGAACTACCGTGACTAATAATACAGATTCCCGCTACCCCAAACAATAATGCCCCACCATGTTCGGCGCGATCGATGCGACGTTTAATATTATTTAAATTGGGTTTTAATAGAGCCGTGCCTAACTTACCACGCCAGCCTTGGGGTAACTCTTCTTTCATGATTTGCAGCATTACTTCCCCAATTGCCTCAGCAAATTTGAGGACAATATTACCTACAAAACCATCGCAGACAATAATATCAAATTCACCAGAGAGAACGTCTCGACCTTCCGCGTTACCGACAAAAGGAATTTGAGGATTGACCGTTAATAACTGATGAGTTTGTAATGTCAGTTCATTACCTTTAGAAGATTCTTCGCCAATACTAAGTAAACCTACCTTGGGATCTTCATTACCCAAGACATATCTACTATAAATTGTCCCCATCAGGGCAAATTGTTCTAAATACTTGGGTTTACAATCAACATTCGCTCCCACATCTAAGACAATGACTGATTTATTCGGAACGATAGTCGGTAAAACTGCACCAATAGCAGGACGTTCAATACCTTTCAAGCGACCTAATCTGAGAAGAGCAGATGCCATAGCTGCTCCTGAATGTCCTGCCGAAACTACAGCATCCGCTTTGTTTTGTTTAACCAAATCCATTGCCACATTAATTGAGGCTTTGGGCTTACGACGAATCCCCGTTAAGGGTTCTTCTTTCATGGTAATGACGTCTTCAGCATGAACAACTTCAATATGTGCTGTTCCTTTACTATCGTACTTTTTAACCAGAGGATCTATCTGTTGTTGATCTCCCACTAGTAGGATATCTAAGTTCAAGTCTGCCGAAGCTTTAACTGCCCCAGCGACAATTTCCCTTGGGGCATAATCTCCCCCCATAGCATCCACTGCAATTCTTGCGCGAGTTAATCCCATTTAGCAAATTTTATAGAAGCCTTACAAATTTTAACAGTCTGAGGTTAAATATCTCTAGTATCTGTGGGAAATAGCCAAAGAACTTAACCAAAAATCACTTCATTGATCATTTACCATTTACGATTTACCATTTATTAACAATGTTCAATGATCAATGCCATTTTAACTTTCAACTGCCAGAAGTTCTCATCTTAATGGGAGAAAAGATTATTTTATGTTGGATATAATTGCTTCTAGTATCTTGGCTTGGTTTAATATTTTTCGGCAGTCAAATAATACTTTGCAGCCTTTAGAGCTTTTAGCCTGGGAGAATACAGCTATTTTTACGCTTCCTGCTCATGAACGGGATAATCGCCTGAACGAAAACATTATCAAATCTTATCTGCACAATTTAACTAGTCAAGGAATCAACTCAGATTTACAAGGAATATGGTTGCAATCAGATTGGGTAACACCTGTCAGTAATCAGGGCAAAACTCTCTTGCCAGCAGCTTCTTTAACTAAAATTGCCACTACCCTATCCGCCTTATCTCAATGGGGAGCAAAGCATCAATTCATAACTGCTATCTATACCACGGGGGAAATAAAAAACGGGAGCATTAGCGGAGATTTAATTGTTGTAGGTAGTGGTGATCCTTTTTTTGTTTGGGAAGAAGCGATCGCATTAGGTAATAGTCTCAACCAGATGGGTATTCGAGAAGTGCAAGGAGATCTGCTGGTGACAGATAAGTTTTATATGAATTATCAAGAGCGATTACCCTTCGGGTACGCTACGCGATCGCTCCAGGCTGGAGAATTACTAAAACAAGGATTCAATTATCAATTGTGGCAATCAGAAGTTACCCAGCAATATTTACAAATGCCTTCAGGTACAGCACAACCACAGATAGTGATCGCAGGTGACATTAAACCCCTTGACAAAATACCGTCTACTGCTCAACTTTTAATACGTCATCAGTCTTTACCCTTGGCAGAAATTCTCAGACAGATGAATATCTATAGTAATAATAAGATGGCACAAATGTTAGCCGATTTGCTGGGTGGCGCAACCGAGGTGGCTAAAGTCAGTGCCGAAATAGCCAACTTTCCTTTAAGTGAAATTCAGCTAAATAATGGCTCAGGATTAGGAGAAGAAAATCGCATTTCTCCCCATGCAGTCTGTCAGATGTTAATAGCTATTGATAAATTACTTCAAGAACATGCCCTCAACCTCTCAGATTTATTCCCCACAGCAGGTAAAGACATAGTAGGCACAATGAAAAATCGCAGTTTACCTCCTGGCACAACCATCAAAACAGGAACATTAGATAATGTCAGTGCCTTAGCAGGAGTAATTCCTACGAGCGATCGCGGAAAAGTTTATTTCAGCATTATTAATTATGGTCGCCAGGTTGAATATTTTCGGCAACAACAAGATCAATTATTAAATGAAATAGTCCAAGCTTGGCAACTAATTCCTCATAACTTTGACCTAGCTCAAAGAAATAACTGGTCTTTAGGCGATCCACGACGAAATTCTGTGGTGAGGAATTAGCTAATTAGCGATCCCGCAAAGCGTAGCAGCAAAGCTGATTGACTATGCCACCTCCGAAGGAGATCGCGCTAATTAAATTAGCTGGTTTAGCTAAAGAAATATCAAGTATTCGAGCCTCAGATGTCGTTTTTTGGATGAGATGGCAACTAGAGATGTAAATATTGCGCTTCTGCTTCCAATTGCTTGAGCAATTTCTCATTTCCTTGGGCTCTAGCAGCTTCTAGACGATTATTTAAACTTTTCCGCATACTTTCACGGTGGCTTTGATAAGCATTTTTCAAGGTTTCTTGACGTTGATTGTTCATGATGGACTTTTTATTTTCAAAAATTATGTAGGGAATATGCATATATAAGATAACATTTTTGCTATGGAAAGAAATACTTATCATCAAATCTTCACAAATTCGACTCGCAGTGTTGACTAGTATCAGTTTTAGATAAATATCTGTATGGCTTTAGGTAAACTAATCACTTTACTGACAGATTTTGGCGATCGCGATGTTTATGTAGGAGTTATGAAAGGAGCGATCGCCAGTATTAATAGACAATTACAAGTAGTTGATCTTACCCATCAAATTCCTCCTCAGAATATTTTGGCAGCTAGATTTGCTCTCTTAAATGCCTATTCTTACTTTCCACCTCAGACAGTTCACATAGCCGTAGTCGATCCTGGGGTAGGAAGCAGTAGGAGAGGTATTGCCATCCAATTGACTGAAGGATATTTAGTTTGTCCTGATAATGGTTTAAGTAGTGGTATTTTAGATTTAACAAGGGCGATCGCTGCTGTCGAATTAACTAACCCTCAGTATTGGCGAGTTTCAGAACCTAGTACTACTTTTCATGGTCGAGATATTTTTGCCCCTGTCGGCGCGCATTTAGCTAGTGGTGTTCCTTTACAAGCATTAGGTCAAGAAATTAATTTGGGGAGTTTAGTGAGATTAGATTTACCATCAGTAGCAATAAATCAACATTATATTACTGGCTCAATTCAATATATAGACTATTTTGGTAACTTGATTACTAATATTTCTGGGGATTTAGTTCAAGCCAAAACTTGGTGCGTAAAGCTTAATCAACTTGTTATTAATTCAGGTAAAACTTATAGCGATGTCGCTTCTGGAGAAGCTGTTACTCTAGTAGGCAGTCATGGTTGGGTAGAAATTGCTGTCAATGCTGGCAATGCTCAAAAACAACTGCAAATTAGTTGGGGTGATCTAATTCAAATCTTGGTTGACTGATCATTTATCATTTCCCATTTAGCAACGATTACCCTTCAGGTACACTTCGTGAACGCAGTTTTTTGTCTCTTCGCGCTAATCTATAACAATTGGTGATCAAAGACACATTCATACTAATTTATGTTATCTCAACCTAAAACCTTTGCTGTTATTCCCTTTTCCCAAAAAATAGTTGCGCCGTTGACCAAAAATAAAATTACAGTTTTACAGATTAACTTAGGTCGAAAATGCAACCTCGCTTGTACTCATTGTCATGTAGAAGCAAGTCCTAAACGTACTGAAGAATTATCTCCTGAAGTTTGTCAACAGCTTATCGAAGTAATCAATCGTTTTCCTCAAATTCAAACTGTAGATTTGACTGGTGGTGCGCCAGAGATGAACTATGGTTTTCGTACCCTAGTCGAAGCAGCGAAAGCTAAAGGCAAAGAGGTCATTGTCCGCTCTAATTTAACTATCTTTTTTCAACCTGGATACGAAGATTTACCTGCATATTTTGCTCAACAGCAACTAAGAGCGATCGCTTCACTTCCCTGTTATTTAGAATCTAATGTAGATCAACAAAGGGGCGCAGGAGTTTATAATTATTCAATTAAAGCAATTCAAAAGTTAAATCAACTAGGTTATGGACAAGATCCCAATTTAATTCTAGATTTGGTATATAATCCGTCTTTACCTACTAATAATAAATTTTCTCTTACTCCTAATCAACAACAACTAGAACAAGATTATAAAAAATATTTAATAGAACATTTCCAAATTAAATTTAATAACTTATTTACCATTACTAATATTCCCATTGGTCGAACTAAACAATTTCTACAACGGCGAGAAATTCATACTGATTATTTACAATTTTTAGAAGCTAATTATAATCCTGCTACTCTCAATCATGTTATGTGTCGTAATGAGTTATCAATTGACTATTTAGGTAATGTCTATGATTGCGACTTTAATCAAATGGAAAATATCATTGCTACCACACCCAAACAAGAACAATTAACTGTCGCCAAACTTTTAGAATTAAATAATTTAGATCTTATCAAAGAAATTAAAACAGCTAACTACTGTTATGGTTGTACAGCAGGAACAGGCTCCAGTTGTGGTGGTTCTTTAATATAAAGACGTTGCTGATTAAGTAATGTCTTACAAGGGATTACTGGTCGTAGCCATAAGCTATAAGCTTTTTAAACCAAAAGTATATCTTCAGAAAGATCAATAATGCTTTAGATCATTACAGTTAAGCAACGCCAATTTCATAATTATCAATTATCCATTATTAATTATCAATTATTATGAACCTCCGAACTCTTCCTGCAATAATTCATCATTATCATCGGCAATATTAGCTACCAGAGTAATTAAGCGTGAAATTTCTCCAGGATACATATCGGCAACAGCACGTTGGGCAGAAATCATCACTTTATTGTCATGAATACTAAAGCAAGTTTCAAAAGTACCAGTCCAATTCATTTCTAGCAAGCGACGCATTAATCCAGGTTCGTCCTTGGCAGGTAAATTTAGCAAGTTAGACCACACAGTTAAGAGATCGTCATCAGTTTCGCCTGTAAGCTGAACAAAAACTTCAACACTGCCATAATTAAATTTCCACAGACTACCTTGATTAGTATGATTAACCATTGCAGTATCGTTTTGATCGAGACTGGAAATCACAGTTTCAATAACTTCCTGATGACTGGATTCTTTTTCGATAAAATCTTCAACAGCCTGGGTATTATTTGCTTCTAAATTAGAAACTTGGCTAGTCATAATAGCTTTATCCTTATATTTTAATTAATGCTGACACCGTGAATTTAACACCAAGTTTGGGTAATTGCTAACTTGATCCCTATTAATTTTAACGTTTATCTCCAAGCCCTCAAGATTGAATGAGCAATGCCACAAGAGTGATAGCATAATAATCCATGCAAAAAATACAGGCAGGAGATAGTAAACTTGCTCACATTAGGAGTAAATATTGACCACATAGCAACCATCCGTCAAGCTAGACGTACAGTTGAACCAGATCCCGTAGGCGCAGCAGTATTAGCTGAACTAGCAGGGGCAGATGGTATTACGGTACATCTGCGTGAAGATCGTCGCCATATTCAAGACAGAGATGTCAGATTATTGCGTCAAACAGTGCGGACTCATCTTAATTTAGAGATGGCACCGACTGAAGAAATGATTGCGATCGCTTTAGATATTAAACCTGATTATGTCACCCTTGTCCCCGAAAAACGAGAAGAAGTGACTACAGAAGGCGGAATTGATATTGTTGCTAATTTAGAGCGTTTTACTGAAGTGGTACAGCAATTACAAGGTGCGGGTATTCCTGTGTCTTGGTTTATTGATGCCGATGAAGCTCAAATTGAAGCAGCAGCCACAACTAAAGCACAATTTATTGAATTGCATACTGGTAAATACGCTGAAGCGTTAGATGAAACTACTCGTAAAGCTGAGTTACAAAATTTAACTATAGGTACAGCCAAGGCAATCTCTTGTGGTTTAAGGGTTAATGCTGGACATGGGTTAACTTATTGGAATGTTTACGCGATCGCTTGTATCCCTGGTATGGAAGAATTAAATATAGGTCACACTATAATTAGCCGTGCTGTTTTGATTGGCATGGAAAGAGCGGTAAGAGAAATGAAGTTAGCGATGAAGGGTGAGTTTTAAGAAGTCAAAAGTCAAAATTAAGCTATTTTTGTCAACTTTTTTATTACTATTTAAATCTTTAATAACAAAATTTAGTTCAAGAATCAAAACATAAATAATCATGACTACATACTATTACGTTGCTGCTAGCCAAAAGTTTTTGTTGGAAGAAGAACCTTTTGAGGAAGTAATTAAAGAAAGAACACGCAATTATCAAGAAAGAAACAAAGAAATTGATTTCTGGTTAATCAAGCAACCTGCCTTTTTAGAAGCTCCAGAAATGGCAGATGTGAAAGCCAAAATCCCTCAACCAGTAGCAGCAGTTATTACTACTAACGAACAATTGTCTACCTGGCTCAAACTCAGATTGGAATATGTAGCCACTGGTATATTTGAAGCTCCTTCTAATACTATTTCTGAGCCGTTAGCTTCTCTAGAGCAAGTAGCTTGATCAAAATACAGTAGCTATGTTTTGTTGGGTTACGCTATTGCTAACCCAACCTACTGGACTTATTTTGATTACTCGTGACTGAGAAATTAGTAAGTACGATATCAAACTCCTTAAAGCTTAATCACTAGTCACTGTTGACTGCTAACTGTTCACTGTATATCGCTTCTCCTGTTAAACTAAAAGCCCGAATATCTGTAATTTTTACTCGTACTGTTTTACCTTTAACTTCTTCAATTTTACCTGGGAAAAAGGTTAAACGATTACCTCTAGTTCTACCCATAACTTGATCTGGATCTTTAGTATTTTGATCTTCGACTAAAATTTCTTCTTCCCTGCCGAGATAACGATGAGAACGAGCTTCGGCACAGACAGATACCAGACGATTTAGACGTTGCAGGCGATCGCTTTTTATTTCTTCGCTTAATTGATTATCCCATAAGGCAGCAGGTGTACCAGGACGAGGGGAGTAAGCAGCCGTATTAATTAAATCGAATTCGATATCTTCGACGAGCTTTAAAGTATTTTCAAACTGCGCTTCTGTCTCTCCAGGGAAACCAACAATGGCATCGGCACTAATGGAAGCATCGGGCATATATTCCCGAATTGTATCAATGATGCGACGGTATTTTTCTTGAGTGTAACCCCGTTTCATCGCTTTTAAAACTTCATTATCTCCTGATTGAAAGGGAATATGAAAGTGTTCACAGACTTTTGGTAATTCTTTACAAGCTTTAATTAGTCTTTCTGTAAAGTAACGGGGATGACTAGTCGCAAATCTAATGCGTTCAACTCCAGGGATATCGTGTACATAGTAGAGTAAATCCGTTAGGGTATGTTTGTGTCTACCTTCGGGAGTACTTCCAGGTAAATCTCTACCATAGGCATCAATATTTTGTCCCAGTAAGGTAATCTCTTTATATCCCTGTCTGCCTAACTCTTCCATCTCGGCTTTAATAGCTTCGGGAGTACGAGATTGTTCTGTGCCTCGAACATTCGGGACAACACAATAACTACAACGTTCATTACAACCATAAATAATATTTACCCAAGCGGTAACATTGCTATCACGACGGGGTTTAGTAATATCCTCGATAATATGAATTGGTTCAGTAGCAACAACTTGATTACCATCGAATACCTGTTGTAACAAATCTTCTAAACGATTTGCGTGTTGTGGCCCCATTACCAAATCCAACTCTGGGACACGACGCAATAACTGTTCGCCTTCTTGTTGAGCGACACATCCAGCTACTACTAAAGTTAAATCTGGTTGTTTATGTTTACGTTTAGCCTGTCTACCTAAATAAGAATAAACTTTTTGTTCCGCATTATCTCGAATAGTACAGGTATTATAAAGAACCAAATCTGCTAAATTAGGGTCTTCGGAAGCTTCAAAACCCATATTTTCTAGTACGCCAGCCATACGCTCAGAATCCGCTTTATTCATCTGGCAACCAAAGGTAACAATATTGTATTTTTTGCTGGCGTTTTTCATAAGAAATCAACAATAACAAGAAAAAGGAATAGAACTAGTATATTAGTTTAAAACGATCTACAACAATCTATAAGTAGTTGTGCAAAATTAATTGACTGGTTGAGACAGGGAAAAGGGTAAAGGGAAAGGGGAAAAGGAAAAATAAAATGTGTAATTAATTTTGTTTAGGCACTTATCTGGTAAATCTACAATCGTCAATCTACAATTGTGTGACTCCTGGCTTCTATTTTCAAGACAAGTCTAGTAAAGTTTAGCTAATAATAATAATTTTTTAAGAGTGAAAATTTTAAAATCGTGGAACGAAAAAACATTAGCACCAACTCTCCTTGGGAAGATGCAGTAGGTTATTCAAGAGTAGTCAGAATTGGGAACTATATTCATGTTTCTGGTACTACAGCCACTAACGAACAAGGAAGAATTGTTGGCTTAGGTGATCCTTACACTCAAACTAAGCAAATTATTAAAAATATTGAGTCGGCTTTAATTATGGCTGGAGCCAGCCTGAAAGATGTAGTACGCACGAGAATTTACGTTACTAATATTTCTCGCTGGAAAACAGTTGGTCAGGCACATAATGAATATTTTGCCGATATTCGTCCTGCTACCAGTATGGTAGAAGTAAGTCGTCTGATTACGCCAGAAATACTAGTAGAAATTGAAGCTGATGCGGTGATCAATTCAGATGATTGAATAGTTAGCAATCAGTTTATATTCACTACCAACAGGTACTTCGATAATTTCGTTAGCAGCGTTGGCGGTTTCGACACAAACAAAGTATTGATAGTCTTGATCGCCTAAATCAGCCATATTTGCTGAAACAATAGCCCCAGGATTCCAAACGATCGCCGTTTTGCTATTATTAGCAGTAATCTTAATTTTTCTGTTTAAGGCAGCGTCATCAATGATTAATTCTGATGGCACATTGAGATAAACACGGTCACATTCTTCAGAAAAAGTTACTATTCCTGACTGAGTTTTTTGTTTTCCGCCGTCAACCTTGTCTATATAGTCTTTAGCTTCTAAACCCAATACCTGCACTTGCTGAATATCCCCTATTTTAAAATAACTATGCAGAGCTTGAGTAATCGAAAATGGCTGTTTACCTGTATTACGGGTAATTAATTCGATAGTTAAGGAATTAGAAACGGTAATGGAGATTGCTAAATCAAAATTATAATTCCATATTCTTCTGGTTTCTTCTGTATCTACTAAGCCCATTATGATTTTAGTTGCGCCGTCTTGGGTACTCACTACTTCTCGCATCTGCCACAGACGATTCCGCACGAAACCGTGACTAGAACGACCTTTCTCTTGAGGATCGTTACCAAACCACGGCCAACATATCGGTGTACCGCCTTTAATCGCTTTTCCTGTTTGATAGAAAGCCTGACTACTAACAAACATCAGATCTTCGGTTTGAGTAACAGGTTGAAAGGATAATACTTGACCTCCATATAGAGAAATAGCAGCTTGAGCGTATTCGTTCTTGTTAAACTAAGCCAGGTTGTCACCAACCCGACTCGTCTTCAGAACGCAGCATGA
>CAYMWC010000037.1:0-30908 GCA_964393695.1 uncultured Pleurocapsa sp. | reverse complement strand
AAGTTTATTCTAGTAGGAATCCACTTGCCTTTTAGGCAGTGGAGGATGTCAATTCAATCACGATCCTTAATTCCTAAACACCTAAAGATTTTAGATGGAAATTTATTTGTCGGCGAGAGAGCTTGGAAATTATATAGATAAGCCTGTTCGGACAATTGAGAATTGGGCGGCGGCGGGTCATGTGCAGCAGAACGAACAGGGCAAATATGGGCTAATTTCCGCGTTTAAGTATCAATTGGAGTCAGTTGAAGTAAAATCGGCGCGGACTAAGTTGTTATTGGAAGAGGCTAGGGAAAAACAGAACGAAGATGATAAAGATGTTAGGGAACGAAAGTTAAGGGCTGAAGCTGATAAAGAAGAAGCACTGGCACGGATTAAAACCCTAGAGGCAGATAAATTAGAAGGTAAGTTGGTTGATGCGGAGTCCGTTTTGATTGAATGGAAGAATGCGATCGCCAACGCTCAAGCCAAATTTTTATCTATTCCTACAAAAATGGCTTTGGAATTATCGGGAATAGATAAGCCAGAATTGATCGCCGCTCGGCTTACACAAGTTATTCATGAAGCTTTAAATGAGTTAGCTCGTTGACAATCACGGACATCAACCGCTTCGTCCGCCGTGCTACGGCGGACATTGAGGACACGGGCGGGAAACCTCAGAACCCGTGTCCTTTTTGATACCAGCGATCGCCTACTGGCTGCCAATCTTGCATTACTTGTTGATAACCTGGGCTTTGTTTGGGTTTTCCCGTGCGGTAGCGATAAATTGTCGATTTGTTCATGCCCATACGTTTGGCTAATTCACTATCAGTTAATGAAGTGGTTAGGGGAGACTTTTCTGCTTCTTCTTCTTCTTCTTCGTCCGCCGTGCTACGGCGGACATTGGGGTATTGGACATTATCTGTAGTAGCATTGTCTAGTTTTTGAACTTCTATGGCGATCGCTTTGATAAATTCTTCATCACTTTTGAGTTCAACAAGAGCTTCGCACTTTGCTTTGGCAAGACTTGATGGTAGTCGCTTTGCGATCGCAGTTTCAATCTGTTGCTCAACATCAACACTACTTCTTAGTTCGTTTAACACTTCGTTTAACTGAAGTTCAACACATTGTTCGACAACTCGTTGAACACTCTGTTCGTCAATTTGTTTGACAGGTTGTTCAACAGTTTGACTAACAAGGTCTTTAACTATCTGTTCAACAGTTTGTTTGTCAGGCTGTTCAACACTATCATTTCCCAGTCCTTTGTTGATTAACTCCAGGAGCGTGCTAGTAATATCAAAATCCTTTCCGCCTTCACTATCTGGTTTGGGGAAATTTTCACAACCGTAATTAGATACCTGTTCCCATAATGCGGCGGGAATTCTTAAACCAATCGCCTTTGATTTCATGTTCAACTTCGTCCGCCGTGGCACGGCGGACATTAAAATGTTTAACTATCGTCTAACTTTATTGTAAAACATACTGTTTTACAATCGTTAAACAGATAACATACTGTTTTACAAATGTTTGACAGTATGTTATACGGCTCATTGGAGAACACGGGGCTGATGGACGCTGCATCAGCCTGTGAGATGTCCGTGTAGTTAAACCGAACTTCGTGTCACTCTTTTACTCCCTTGACGATTTCTGTAAATACTTTATTCTGTAAACGCGCATATACGTAAAATCGTAAATACGATTCTGACGATGATTATCTCAGTACAAAACCAAAAAGGAGGGGTGGGGAAGACAACGCTAGCTATACATATTAGCTATGTCCTATCCTCTTCTAACAAACGAGTTTTATTAATTGATGCAGACCCCCAAGGAAGTTCTCGCGATTGGGCAGCCGCTAGAGAAGACGAGCCACCGTTTTCTGTAGTTGGGTTAGATCGTCCCACCATTCATCGAGATTTGCCCAAGTTAGCTGAAGGTTACGATCATGTTGTTATCGACGGTCCGCCAAGAGTAACAGACTTAGCTAGGAGTGCGATCGTCGCTGCCGACTTAGTGGTAATCCCCATTCAACCATCACCCTATGATGTTTGGGCAGCAAAAGAGGTGATCGACCTTATTAAAGAAGCTTCTGTATTTAAAGAAAGCCTGAAATCTGTATTTGTAATTAATCGTAAAATCGTAAATACTGCTATAGGTAGAGATGTAGTAGAGGCATTAAAGGAGTATGAGATACCTGTAGCCAAAACTGGGATATGTCAGAGAGTGGCTTTTGCTGAATCGGCAGCTAGCGGACAAACAGTAATGGAGCTAAATAATAAATCTTCAGCCTCAAAAGAGATCGAAGCATTAGTTAAGGAGTTGTTGAGTTATGGCAGGTAAAAAAGTAGGATTCAAACCCAAGCCAAATAACAGTAAATTGGATGATGTAGAAAACTGGGTAAACGAGAGAGTTACGAGCGATGTAGAACCATCACCCCAAGATACAGCCGCAACGCCTAGACCCAATGTCCGCCGTGCCACGGCGGACGAAGTCGTTGAGGTAAAACCCAAGATGAAACGGTTAACTATAGATGTCACCGAGGAATTGCATAAAGCTATCAAGATGAAAGCTGTAGAACAAGGTACACCAATGGCTGATATGTTGCGCTCGCTTTTAGAAAGTAATTATCTGTAGATACGATTTTACGATTCATCGTAAATAAGATTAATCGTAAATATTTCGAGCCATCATGAGGATAAAATTAGAACATCCCCGCCGACTACCAGCTCGTGCGTTCCCTTGCGTCTTGCGCCGACGCGGGGTCACTCGCCAATCAAGAGGGGATGTTCAACAAATCAAATCTAATAACAGTATACCAATGAGCAACATCCAAATCGAAACCGATCTAGCAGAAATACTCAAAGACATCTCGATAGATCAGAAAGAAATACTCAAAAAAGTCAACGCTCTTGAAGTAAGCCTGGAAACAGTAAAAGGCGACATCAAAGCTATGGATGAAAGATTGTCTGGTCAAATTAAATCTGTTGATGAAAAATTATCTGGTCAAATTAAAGCCTTAGATACCAAAGTAGAGCAATTAGACAAGAGAATAGGCAATCAAGAGTTTACCAATCGTGGTGTGTTGATTGGGCTTGTTGTAGTGATTTTAGGTGGTGCGGCTAAGTTTTTTGGCTTGGTTGGCAACCCTTAAATTGATACACCTTACCTGTAAGAAGTATTGATAATGTCGATTTTCGCGACAAATAAACCATGAAAGCCTTAAAATCCGTTGCCCATCCGTCTAATTTAATCCCTTTATTACCCAGAAATAAATTAGCTCCCGATTCTGGTTACGACACCCTACTCGATGATTGGCTATCTAGAACGCGATCGCCCCACACTAAAAGAATGTATAGAAGCAATATTACTGCATTCTTCCAATTCATTGGGTATCAACCAACACCAGATATATTAGCTCAGTTCCTACTGTTAGACAGTCATCAAGCCTTTGAATTAGTCTCTCAGTATCACGGTTCTCTTATTGCCCAAAAGCTAGCACCAGCTACTATTAACCAAAAACTAGCAGCGATTAAATCCCTAGTTAATTACGCATCTCAAGCTGGTAAATGCCATTACACTCTAGTTAATATCAAAGCCGAGAAATTGACCCAATATCGCGATACTAAAGGCATCCCCAAAAACCAATTTAAATTGATGCTTGATGAGGTAGATACCGGTACCATCAAGGGCATTAGAGACAGAGCGATTCTACTTTTGTTATGGGGTAATGCTTTACGGCGGTCGGAAGTTGCAAATTGTGATGTCTCTGATTACTCCCCTAGTTTGGGGGAATTGATTATTACTGGCAAAGGCAAAATCGGACAACCAGAGGTAATTAGTCTGGGGAAAGGGGCGAAGGGGGCGATCGATCGCTGGTTAGCCAAAAGGGGGAATTACACCCCAGATGACCCCCTGTTCTGTGCGGTACATAAAGGGTATTGGGGCAATCGGCTACATACTCATTCGATATATAAATTGGTTCAGAAGTATGCGCTCGCTGCGGGTCTAGATAAGGTTATGAGTCCCCATAGGATTAGGCATAGTTCAATTACCGAAGCTCTTAATTTAACTAATGGGGATGTTAGGAAGGTTCAAAAATTATCGAGGCATAGCAACCTCAATACTTTGATGATTTACGACGATAATCGCCAGAATTTACAAGGGGAAGTAACAGGGATGCTGGACGATCTGTTTTAAGCTACAGCTTTAGAACTAGGTTCAAGGGGTAAAAATACCGCAGGAGATAGCTTGAAAAATTGAGCCAATTCTTGAATATGACGTACAGTTAATTGTCTTTTCCCGTTTAAAATATCGGAGACAATGGACTCAGTTTTAAATATAGGTACGAGGTCTTTTTGCAGTAAACCTCTTTCGACTATTAAAACCTTTAATAGTTCTACTCCATTCAGGTCGGGTACTGGTTCGGTTTTTTGTTCGTAATCGTAAACCAATGTTCCCAGAACATTGAGATAATCTGATTCTTCCAAGCTTAAAGAGGGGCGATCTAGTAACTCATCTATAACTGCAACTGTTTGGTCTAATTCTTCATCACTTTTGATGGTACGAGGGGGGAATGTCTGTAATAGTTGAAGATATTTGTCAGTCATAAAAAGAATTATTATTACAAAAAAGCTAGAAGAAATTAAGCACAGAAATAGAAAAAAGAGCTTATTATAATTACCTTAAAATAGGCTATCGGTTACTGATACCAATCATCTTTTTTCCAATTTTCTTTATCATATTCAGCATGAGTTAAGACATCTCGGATAAACACTTTACTTTGACCGTAATCAATATAAGTAATTAAGCGAAAATTATTCCCTCCAATGTTAAATACAACGAAGTTTTTTACCCGATCTGCGGTCGGGAAAGTTTGAACAATATCGTTAAAACACTGCCATTTGTGAACAGTCGTTAATTTATACCAATACCGTAAACTTACCTCCGCAGTAGGATGGGACTGCCAAAATTGTTTTAGCTTTCTCAACGAGATGACGTGCATTCAGTTTCCTTATTTTATAAGTTTAGAGGTTGCCTCATCTCTTCTAGCTAAGTTAAGCTCGTCTTTCTAACTTAGCAAATTGCGAAGTAGGAAGTCAAATGGTTAGTAGAAATGATAAAATAGTTAGCACTACAAGTTAGGCACTACATGGCATTTTTCAGAACCAAAACTGTCAAAGGCAAAGAGTACCGTTACCTAGTAGAAAACTACCGAGACTCCGAGGGCAAGGTAAGACAGCGAATAATTGAGTATTTAGGCGCAGTCCGTAACCGCGACAAGAGAGGTAATGAAATGGTTACTACTCCCACATCAGAAAAAATATCTTTTGAAGAATATCTAAACTATGACGACGGCACGAATAAGCGTTACGAATTGGTTGATGGAATTTTAATCGAGATGCCCCCCGCAAGCTTTTTACATTCAGATATTATCGATTTCATTGCCGATTGTTTTAAAGCGATCGCCCGTCAACATAAATTAGACTCGTCCGTTCCCTTGAGGTCGCCTCAAGGGCTTGCGGACGAGCGCATTCCGCGCATCAAGGTCAAAACTGGGGATGTAGGAGTCAGAACGGGAATGAACTCATCAAGGATACCCGACATCTCAGTTATTGATGGTCGGGTATGGAAAAGCTACCGTCGGGATAAGAGTGCCGTAATAGAAGATGGTTTGATGCTAGCTGTAGAAGTAGTAAGCCCAGGCGCAGAACAGGTAGAGAGGGACTACACCGACAAGGCGAGCGAGTATCAGGAGATAGGCATCCCTGAATACTGGATTGTTGACCCCGTTGAACAAAAGATAACAGTCCTGGTCTTAGATAAGGGAAGCTACACCAAAACTGTATTTACTGGTCGTTCGGCGATCTGCTCTCCAACATTTCCTCAATTAAAAGTTACGGCGGGTGAAATTTTAGCTGCTTAATTACAGTTTCCCCTTTCGACTTCGTCCGCCGTACTACGGCGGACATTGCTTTAGTATTCTTTTAATCTTTTCCATAATTAAATCATGCTTTATACTCACGATACTAAGTATAGTATTTAGATGAGTATATCAGAGTTGTGAGGATATCAAAATGGTAATTATAGTTAGATAATGGATGGCGATACTAACTGTCAGGGCTTTGCTGTGGCAAAAAACAAGATCAAATCGCTGTTAGACGCAAAAAATAAGACTCGATATCAATTCTGGAAAGATACAGGATTAGCCCAAAATACTGCTTATCGGCTTTACGGCGATCCTTCTTATATTCCAGGCTCTACAGTCATGGATAAAATTTTTGATGCTTATGGCTGGCAACCTGGAGATTATTTGTACTGCAATAACAATGATTAAAAACTGAAGAATATTTGATGAGCGTTATTTCTCAAGAACATCTATTATCAGCATTAGCTAAAGTACCCGATGAAGAATGGCTAGCTCCCGATTTAACAGACGACCAAAGGAAATATTGGCATGAACTTAAAAGTGGATATATCAGACTAGGTAACGAACTTGATGCTTACTTTAATGGTCAAGAAACTACACTTACCAGCACAAAAAAGGATAGAGAAATTGGAATTATAGCTGATTATTACATAAGCCTTTATTCATTGATACAGGTTAATTTTTCAGCCATCAAAAAGGTTTTTCAAGAAGTTTATTGTCCTCCTGAATTGTACGAAATTGAGGAGCTAAAAAGTCCAGGGACATTGTTTAAATCCTTAATCTGGTGTGAAGCATTATTCCATTTTGACATCTGCACAAAAGGTCATTTTACTTGGACTCCAAGTGGTTCATTAAAAGAACGCGAATTAATTAATATTCTCAGAGATCAATCAATTTCAAAACACAAAAGATTACAAGCTCAGAGAAAATTAAGACCACAAATCGCAGAATTTAAAAATGAGCTTAAAAATCAATTTAGTCCGCTTTGCCCAACAAGGTTAGTAATTGAGGCTTGCCAAAAAGAAGCCAGAAAAAACTCCCGTGTAAAAAACAAGTTAGATGATTTTAATCTTTGCTTTGAACGTCTTGACCAAACCTTGTATAAAAACCTCAGAAAAAAAGCTAAGGGGTTTGGGTTCAGCAAAGGACAAAGAATTTATCCATCTCGTTATGGGGGAACTTGGAAAACATCGACGGAGATATCGGCATAAAGAGAAATGGTTAATATTTCTTCATATCAGTGATACTTTTTCATTCAAAGTAGATTTTTGCTTCACAATAAACTTGTTTTAGCGAGTACAAATCAATGCGTAGCTATATTGAACACCAATCACCACCACCCCGCGCTGCACCCAGACGAGAGCGACGAAGGCGCGAACGCGAACAGATACGCTCCTATGAAGAGAACCGCCGACGGTTCGGATATTATTCAAAGTAGTAAAAGAGGAAAGATTTCGTAAGACTTTTAACACTAACGCTTAAATAACGCTCACTCGCAAACAGAGAAAGTACCAATTTCTCGCATCATACGATTTTATAAGGCAAGGCTAAAAAATGTCTTACCAAACCAATTTTTTTAATTTTCATTTTCAATTTACTCCAAAAACGTAGTATGTGGCTGACCAAAAAGGTAAATCAACATAATCTATCATAAGAAAGAATTATGATGATTTATTACAGAGTGTTATAGATTTGAATTTGGTAGTAAAGATGTAGTTGATGCCAGTCGGCGAGTAAGAAGAGTCAGCGAAGCGTTAAAAGTTTTGTGAAATCTGCCTTCACCAGAATTCAAGAAAGAAGTGAAAGCAGATGAAAAAATCTAAAACTAAGATACCACAATCCCGACCAAATCAGACCCTTAAAAAGGATAAAAATAGCCGTAACCAATATCAATCAATTGGTTTAATCCCGACTTCAAAACAATTATCACTTTTTGGCGAACTACCAACGCGGTGCTGGGATTTCACCTTAGACAAGGATCGGATACCGAGGTGTCGGGACAAGCTGCTTTTACTGCTCCCCCAAAGAAGCCAAACCTCCAACTTTCAGGAGGTGGCAGCATGAAATTTACTCCCACCAACCATCGCAACCCCTGCCCAATCTGCCAAGATACCTCTGGAGACTGCCGAACTACCCCAGATAACTTAATTCTCTGTCACGGTTTTATCGATTTAGACTCTGGTAATTCGGGGTGGAAGTGGCTTAAATCAAGCTCTAACGGCGTTTGGGGGGTTCATGTTCCTGATTCGGGTAAAGAATTCAACCGCGAACAATACGAGGGTTATTTAGCCCAAAAACAAGCTTTAGAACGGGATAAAAAACAATTTTTAGCAGATAATGCCCTAGATGCTGAAGGTCGAGACAAAGCAATTAGAAAGTTAGCTGCCAAGGTTGGGTTAAGCGATCGCCACAGAGAAGATTTAAAAAGAAGGGGATTAAGCGATCGCCAAATAAAAGAAGGTTTATTTTTCAGTATCGATCCTTGGGCAAGATTCAATCTCGATCTACCAGATAATTTACCAGGAATTCATTACAAGGGCGATCGCTTTGCTACAAAAGACTCTGGTTATGCCTGTGTAATTTTTGATAAACAAGGACGGGCGATCGGTTGGCAGCTTCGAGTAGAGGGAGTCACCAAGGGGAATAAGTACAAATGGGCTAAAGGCACATTCTCATCTCACCTTCCTAACGGTGAACTACCGATTACTAATGTCCGCCGTGCCACGGCGGACGAAGTAGTTAACCCACTTCATAACACCGCTAAAAAAACTCTTCATTTAGTCGAAGGTATACTCAAACCCTATGTAGCCCATTACCTGCACGATATAGCCGTTTGTGGTGCGGCTGGTGGATATTTTAGCGGCAGTAGAACGCAAGTAGCGTCCATTATTTCTGATTATGAGGAATTGGCGATCGTCCCAGATGCAGGTGATGTTCTCAATCCCCAAGTAATGCAGCGTTGGTCAAAACAAATCAACGAACTCAAACAATTTAACAAACCAATAAAAGTTTTATGGTGGGGACAAGTCAGTAAAGATAAGCACTTTGACATTGATGAGATTGATTCTGCTTCGTCCGCCGTACTACGGCGGACATTGACTTTTTCTGATGCCCAATATTTAACCCTACAAGAGTGGGAAGAAATTTCATTAGATAAATGCCATAACAATAAAATTCATTCTGAATTTGTTGAATGGTTACGAGCCAAAGCGAAGGGATTAGGAAAGCATTTTCAAAAAGGATTCGGGCAGTATTGCCATAAAAATGTCACTGTTACCCTACCAAAAACCATCAAATACGACCCCAAAATCCCTTTACCTAATAAGAATGACTATGAGGGAAAACAACCACCTTTAATCCATTTTTCGCACCTGCAACGGCACGAAGTAATTAACAGGTTGCGCTCGCTTGGCTGGCAGTTTGTCTTAGACCGTTCTTTTATGGGACTGGGTAAGTCTCACGACATGGGTAATTTTGTTAATGGTAATGGCAAAACTTGGTATCTCGATCTCAACCACAGAAACCCCTCCGTAGAAACAGTAGAGCGCAATTTTACCGATTTACCCGTTAGGCACAATGGCTTAAATCGAGACGAGCTTCGTACCTCTCCATTGGGACAACCTCATTTAAATTGGGCAAGCGAAGGTGATAAAAACCCAGACGTGCAGAGTTTATGTCACAACGCCCATTTGTTTTTAAAACTGCAAAATAAAGGCTATCCAATTGATAGCTTAACTGCCGAATCTGAAGATAATTCAAGCTTAAATCCTATCTGTAAAAGTTGTAAATTTAATCGATGGAAAATTGACAATCTTAATGGTGAAAAAATCGCTATTTGTGCAGCGCAAAAAGGAGAAGGATATGGCTTTAGGTATGCTCGTTCTTTGGGATTGAGTCATAATCAAATCAGAGCTAGTATTGATAGCTTGCCCAATCCAAAAGATGATATTTTCGTTCAAGATATAGCAATTGTAGAAGAAGCTTCTCAAGTTATTAGAGGTACGAAATCGATTAAAGCCACCTTAAATGATTTCGCGACAAAAATGCTGGAGTTAGAAAAATTTACCCAGATTTTTGAATTGCTCAAGCCTTTAAGAGAAAAATTAATTCCCTTGTTATCGGGACAGGAAAAATTGAAGAATTTTTACGGCTTAAAGCATCAAGAAATAATCAACTTGTTGCCCGCACCTCCCGAAGATTTAACAGAACAGATATCTCAAATAATTAATGCGCTTTTCTCGACCAATCCTATTTGGGAGGATATCTACCACGAGCCAGAGCGAGTCAAAGGATGGGGTAAAAAATGGCATAACTCAATGGCTACAGCTAATTGGTATCTACAGCAAGAAGCCATAGAAATGGCTTCAGAAGAAATAGAAAAACTCCCCTCTAATTTTCTAGTCGATCTGTTGAGTATCTGGGCTGGGTTAAAACCAGGGGCAATCAGAATCGATAACCGCCGTCAACTAATTATTACGACCGAAGATAACAGGCATGGTGAAATCCTGCGCTCGATGCAGCAAACAATCATGCTGGATGCCACTGGTAACAAAAAAATCTTGGCACAAAGATTGGGAATACAAGCCGATTCAATTATTGAAATCGAACAGGAATTACCCAATCTATCTAATCTGACTGTAGTAAACGTGGAAATGTCGGGTATGGGTAGTAATCAGTGGTCGGATAATTGCTGTCACAGAATTAAAGCTTTAATTAGCCATTTAGAAAAAATCCACGGGGATTTTCCTCTATTGGGAATTAAAAAATATGCTGAAGCATTAAAATTTGACGGCTGGTGGTTTAACGACAACCGAGGTAGTAATGCTTTTAAAGCCAATGGCGCGATCGCTGCGGTGGGCAAACCCCAAATTAATTTGGGTGTAGTTGAAGACGAATATTTAACTTTATACGGCACTCTCGAATCCTTCGAGGATTATTACCAATCTCTAATCAACGCAGAGGTAACACAATTAATTGGCAGACCGAGAGCGCATTTATACCCCAATACTCTGTTTGTGATTTATCTTGTGGGAACAGAGCATAAAATTGACCACTTAAAATCGCTCGGAATAAATGTGGTTGACCGTCACGCTTTTGAAATTTGTCCCGAAGCCGGAACAGCCAAACAAGTTAGTCAATATAAAATACTCAAGGCAGTCACCAGTATTTTCAAACGAGGTCAAACCAAGCTTACTCGTGAATCGTTAGCTTTTGAAACTGGTTTAAGCCCAGATTATATCAAGAAATTAACTGCTTCAGTAGGAGGGATGATGGCATTTAAAAAATGGGTACTGTCCCTATATAACTCAATAAGGAGTAGTACCCGTTTTTTAGAACCTGATTTTCTCCTAACTATCGACAATTCAATTAGAGAGTGGATGGGCATGGATAGGAATGATGCCACCAAGGAAATTCTCAAAGAGGTAGCCACCCACGGATGGCGAGATTTTCAGGAGTATTTAAACTTTTTTAGTATTGATATCCAGGTTGAAATCTGGGGTTTGGTTGCGCCGTTAGTTTTTCCTGAAGCTGCACTCACGTCTCTGGGAAAAGTATTTTCACCACCGCCCGATGTGGGCGATTCTCAAATAATTGTTTAATTTAAGCGGTAAACAAAAATCATCTACTACCAAGTAATTAACCCCCTAGCTGTAACTAGAGGTAAGCAAAATTTTTCGATAGTTAAATTATGCAGCAATTACTAACATCAAACAAAACTCAAGTTAGTACACCACACCTAGAAAACCGAAGTAACGAGCGTCAGCTTCGACTTAGAGATTACCAAAAGCAAGTAATTAAGGAAATTTATGCTTTTTTCCGTTGGGGCAAAAAATCGGTGATGTTAGTAAGCCCCACGGGGAGTGGAAAAACCCTAACCGCTACTCACGTCGTATCCGATGCCATTACCAAAAACTGCCGAGTATTGTTCATCGTTCACCGCGAACCATTAATCGACCAAACAGTAGCTACTTTGGTTAAATATGGCATTTCAGCTTCCAGCATTGGTTACATCAAAGCGGGCTACCCCGCACCAACAGGAGAAGAATTAGTAATAGTTGCTAGCATTCAAACCCTAGCCCGTCGGGATTATCCAGAAGATATCGGCTTAGTGATTTTTGATGAAACCCATACTAACAGTTTTTATAAATCGGCGCAGCAATTAATTTATCATTACGCCCAAGCCCCCGTAGTAGCATTATCAAAAGTCAAATTCCTCCATTTAACAGCAACCCCCTACCGCACCAAAGCCAAAGAATATTTTGGCAATCATATCGAAGCAGTAGTTCAAGCCCCCAATATCGGACAATTAATTAAAATGGGCTATCTAGTGCCAGCCAGACACTTTGGTTATGGTGGGTTAGTAGATTTTTCTAAGTTAGAAACAGGCAGCGACGGAGACTTTAAAAAGTCCCAACTTAATGCAGTTTGCTCCGACCCCGAATACAACGGAGAAATAGTCAGCAAGTTTATTGAAATTTGTCCCAAGCGCAAAGCCATTTCTTTTGCATCGGGGGTAGAACAATCAAAATTATTAACCGAGTTATTCAATCAAGCGGGCATTGTTGCCGAACACATCCAAGCCGAAACCCCAATCGAAGAACGCAAGCAAATCTATCACCGATTTAAAATCGGTAAAACCCAAATCTTAAGCTCCGTGGGAACGCTAACAGAGGGATTTGACGAACCTTCAGTAGAAGCGGTAATCATTGCCCGTCCCACCAAATCTGTGGCACTGTTAATCCAAATGTGCGGGCGGGGTCTGAGGTTATCCCCCGACACTGGTAAAGAAGATTGTCTGCTTTTAGATTTTGGAGAAAACTTTACCCGCAAGGGGATGGGACGTATTGATAAGCCGCGCCCAATCTCGCTGTGTCCTCGATTTTGGCAGCCGACAGTAGCCGATGGTAAAGAATGTCCCAATTGCCACGCCCAAGTTAATATCTTTGCGCTTATCTGCCCCGAATGCGGTTATGTATTTCCAGGAGGGGAGCAGCCAGAACCAGGTGATGATTATTTAGCCCAATTTGGCGAACTTTTAGACGAAGAAACAATTGCCCAGGTAACTTATATTCGCGCCCAAAGAAAAGCCAGATTTACCAAAAAACTGCCGCCAGATGAGATATGGAAACTCTGGGAACGGCGTTATCGAGATGTTCTTTTGTGTAACGCTTGGTTGTATCAAGCCGTCTTCCGTGGCGATCGCTCTGTTGCCGCCCAACAAGAATTTTTGAGTTATTTAAAATCTTTTGGCGGGTGCGACAGTTGGGTAAGGTTTCACATGGAATTAGAATTCGGTTCGCCCAACCGTACTTATAAATCTAAAACCAAAGGTAATTATTCACCGCCGCCGATTAACATCGAGCGATTATGTTGGTGGGAGGTTTTACAAGTTTCTCCCGATTCTAATCTAGAAACCGTCAAAGCAGCTTACCGAGAATTAGCCAGGGCAAATCAACCATTTGATGACCAAATCAAACTACTTAACTGGGCGATTCTAGAATATTTGAATCTTGATGAAAAAACCGCCGATAAGCAATACGACTTAGTTCAAATATTGGATTGGGATGATGTGATTAATGAGATGAACTATCACCTTAAAAGGATTGGTTGGTCTACAGAAACGGCACGGGCTTATATTCAACAACAGTACGGCGTAAGTTCTCGCCTTCACTTGAGCGATCGCGCCCTAGTTGAGTTCTTGAATTATCTTAAAGCTGCATGAAGCTTGAGCAATGTCCGCCGTGGCACGGCGGACGAAGCGTAACAGCACGGCTCTAGATGCGTTCGCGCCTCTTCAAGTGTCGCGTCCTCTTACTCTGCATATATTTAATTGACTTTGGGGGACTCTGGTTCAAGCGTGGTGGTGGTCAAAGAAAATAATTCTTAATGTGCATTTTTAATAGATGCGGTTTATTGATTTCATAGATACGATCGTGTTCGATTAATTAATTTCCTAAAATTTAAAATGGTTAGTTCTCTCATAGCTCCCAACAGTTCGAGCAGATCGAAATCTAAAAAATATTCTTTATCCAGGCTGATTAATACTAATTTAGTTAATCGTGATTCTCAATGTTTGGAAACTGAAATATCCTGTGAATATGAATTAACTTTTGGCAAAAAACAATTTGATTTTTTAATTCCACCTGAAGTATTAGGTCTGAGGACAATCTCTACAGACAACAATGGAAGTAATTTAATCGCCACAAACCAGAGCGATTTTTATTATCTCGCTCCGACTCCAGCTAGTAAAGTTATTCCTCTTGGTGCAAAACTATTAACTGGCTTGAAAGATAATTATCAGATCAATAGTTCTGCCAATCCGTTTCAAGCTCATTGGGTTGAAGAAAGAGCTTCGATCGATGATTCTCAACCTGAAGTTGACAAAAAAGTTCTCAATCCTAAAAAATTAGTTGCTTCGGTGACGATGACCACGGAAATGTGGAATCAAGCCCCTGAATTTGGAGATGATTTTTTAGCCGAAGGAATGGGGCGTGCGCTTTGGGCTGAAATTGAAAAGGCGGTATTTGTAGGGAATGGCTTCTCTCAACCACAGGGATTGGTTTCTCAAATAGATGTTAATTCAGTTGCTTTAGGTGTCGATGGCGGTGAATTTAATTGGAATGCCCTAGTTGAGATGGAAAGCTTGGTTACTGCCAATAATCCTTCAGAAAAAAATCTAGGCTATTTAATTAATAGTGATACAGCTTCGTATTTGAAGAAAGCTGAGAAGGTGAGTGGCAGTGGCGAGTTTATTTTACAGAACCAACCATTGCGACCTACAGATGAGTTTAAAGTTTTAAATTCTCGGCTCTGTGGAGTCAGCAATAATCTGCCCAACAGTTTAGTTAAAGGAGCATCGAACGATTTGAGTATGGCTGTGTTTGGCGACTGGTCAACTGTTGTGATTGGTATTTTTGGCGCGATCGATCTTCAAGTCGATCCATTTACTAATGGCAATTTTACCAAGGGGCTTGTCACTTTAAGAATGCTTGCTATGGTTGATGTAGGATTTTTGAATCCTCAGCTTTTCACTGTTGTTACAGACGTAAAAAATAATTAAAAATTATGAAATCGCAGCAAAAAGATTTGAGTGAACCAACAGTCAAATGTCGTGTTAGAAATCAATTTCCACTGCATTTAGTTCGAGGAAAAAAAAAAGAAATTTATGAACACAATGATATTGTCTGGCTAACACCTGATGAAGCAAAAAAACATGAACATCTTATAGAAGTTGTTGAATAGGCGTTGCAAACAAACTACAAAAAAGGTTAGTTAGGAATGGGCTTGGGTGCAGCCCAGTTCATAAATAAAGTATTTGATTGCTATAGTTGACCAACGGTACGGGACGGGGCAAGCCCTTTGAAAAAGGGCGCATTCGCGAAGCTCTGTCTTGCTCTCTCTGTGTTGCCTTACAATGCGAGCATTAATTTGGATTGTATATCTTTTTTTGGGTCCTCTGTAGCCCTAAATAAATGCGACTCGGAAAGGCGCAGAGTATTTTTAGGTATAAAAATTATTTGGGAAAACTAGTGGTGGTGGTGGTCGATTTGACTTCAATCACGATCCTTAATTCCTAAACACCTAAAGATTTTAGATGGAAATTTATTTGTCGGCGAGAGAGCTTGGAAATTATATAGATAAGCCTGTTCGGACAATTGAGAATTGGGCGGCGGCGGGTCATGTGCAGCAGAACGAACAGGGCAAATATGGGCTAATTTCCGCGTTTAAGTATCAATTGGAGTCAGTTGAAGTAAAATCGGCGCGGACTAAGTTGTTATTGGAAGAGGCTAGGGAAAAACAGAACGAAGATGATAAAGATGTTAGGGAACGAAAGTTAAGGGCTGAAGCTGATAAAGAAGAAGCACTGGCACGGATTAAAACCCTAGAGGCAGATAAATTAGAAGGTAAGTTGGTTGATGCGGAGTCCGTTTTGATTGAATGGAAGAATGCGATCGCCAACGCTCAAGCCAAATTTTTATCTATTCCTACAAAAATGGCTTTGGAATTATCGGGAATAGATAAGCCAGAATTGATCGCCGCTCGGCTTACACAAGTTATTCATGAAGCTTTAAATGAGTTAGCTCGTTGACAATCACGGACATCAACCGCTTCGTCCGCCGTGCTACGGCGGACATTGAGGACACGGGCGGGAAACCTCAGAACCCGTGTCCTTTTTGATACCAGCGATCGCCTACTGGCTGCCAATCTTGCATTACTTGTTGATAACCTGGGCTTTGTTTGGGTTTTCCCGTGCGGTAGCGATAAATTGTCGATTTGTTCATGCCCATACGTTTGGCTAATTCACTATCAGTTAATGAAGTGGTTAGGGGAGACTTTTCTGCTTCTTCTTCTTCTTCTTCGTCCGCCGTGCTACGGCGGACATTGGGGTATTGGACATTATCTGTAGTAGCATTGTCTAGTTTTTGAACTTCTATGGCGATCGCTTTGATAAATTCTTCATCACTTTTGAGTTCAACAAGAGCTTCGCACTTTGCTTTGGCAAGACTTGATGGTAGTCGCTTTGCGATCGCAGTTTCAATCTGTTGCTCAACATCAACACTACTTCTTAGTTCGTTTAACACTTCGTTTAACTGAAGTTCAACACATTGTTCGACAACTCGTTGAACACTCTGTTCGTCAATTTGTTTGACAGGTTGTTCAACAGTTTGACTAACAAGGTCTTTAACTATCTGTTCAACAGTTTGTTTGTCAGGCTGTTCAACACTATCATTTCCCAGTCCTTTGTTGATTAACTCCAGGAGCGTGCTAGTAATATCAAAATCCTTTCCGCCTTCACTATCTGGTTTGGGGAAATTTTCACAACCGTAATTAGATACCTGTTCCCATAATGCGGCGGGAATTCTTAAACCAATCGCCTTTGATTTCATGTTCAACTTCGTCCGCCGTGGCACGGCGGACATTAAAATGTTTAACTATCGTCTAACTTTATTGTAAAACATACTGTTTTACAATCGTTAAACAGATAACATACTGTTTTACAAATGTTTGACAGTATGTTATACGGCTCATTGGAGAACACGGGGCTGATGGACGCTGCATCAGCCTGTGAGATGTCCGTGTAGTTAAACCGAACTTCGTGTCACTCTTTTACTCCCTTGACGATTTCTGTAAATACTTTATTCTGTAAACGCGCATATACGTAAAATCGTAAATACGATTCTGACGATGATTATCTCAGTACAAAACCAAAAAGGAGGGGTGGGGAAGACAACGCTAGCTATACATATTAGCTATGTCCTATCCTCTTCTAACAAACGAGTTTTATTAATTGATGCAGACCCCCAAGGAAGTTCTCGCGATTGGGCAGCCGCTAGAGAAGACGAGCCACCGTTTTCTGTAGTTGGGTTAGATCGTCCCACCATTCATCGAGATTTGCCCAAGTTAGCTGAAGGTTACGATCATGTTGTTATCGACGGTCCGCCAAGAGTAACAGACTTAGCTAGGAGTGCGATCGTCGCTGCCGACTTAGTGGTAATCCCCATTCAACCATCACCCTATGATGTTTGGGCAGCAAAAGAGGTGATCGACCTTATTAAAGAAGCTTCTGTATTTAAAGAAAGCCTGAAATCTGTATTTGTAATTAATCGTAAAATCGTAAATACTGCTATAGGTAGAGATGTAGTAGAGGCATTAAAGGAGTATGAGATACCTGTAGCCAAAACTGGGATATGTCAGAGAGTGGCTTTTGCTGAATCGGCAGCTAGCGGACAAACAGTAATGGAGCTAAATAATAAATCTTCAGCCTCAAAAGAGATCGAAGCATTAGTTAAGGAGTTGTTGAGTTATGGCAGGTAAAAAAGTAGGATTCAAACCCAAGCCAAATAACAGTAAATTGGATGATGTAGAAAACTGGGTAAACGAGAGAGTTACGAGCGATGTAGAACCATCACCCCAAGATACAGCCGCAACGCCTAGACCCAATGTCCGCCGTGCCACGGCGGACGAAGTCGTTGAGGTAAAACCCAAGATGAAACGGTTAACTATAGATGTCACCGAGGAATTGCATAAAGCTATCAAGATGAAAGCTGTAGAACAAGGTACACCAATGGCTGATATGTTGCGCTCGCTTTTAGAAAGTAATTATCTGTAGATACGATTTTACGATTCATCGTAAATAAGATTAATCGTAAATATTTCGAGCCATCATGAGGATAAAATTAGAACATCCCCGCCGACTACCAGCTCGTGCGTTCCCTTGCGTCTTGCGCCGACGCGGGGTCACTCGCCAATCAAGAGGGGATGTTCAACAAATCAAATCTAATAACAGTATACCAATGAGCAACATCCAAATCGAAACCGATCTAGCAGAAATACTCAAAGACATCTCGATAGATCAGAAAGAAATACTCAAAAAAGTCAACGCTCTTGAAGTAAGCCTGGAAACAGTAAAAGGCGACATCAAAGCTATGGATGAAAGATTGTCTGGTCAAATTAAATCTGTTGATGAAAAATTATCTGGTCAAATTAAAGCCTTAGATACCAAAGTAGAGCAATTAGACAAGAGAATAGGCAATCAAGAGTTTACCAATCGTGGTGTGTTGATTGGGCTTGTTGTAGTGATTTTAGGTGGTGCGGCTAAGTTTTTTGGCTTGGTTGGCAACCCTTAAATTGATACACCTTACCTGTAAGAAGTATTGATAATGTCGATTTTCGCGACAAATAAACCATGAAAGCCTTAAAATCCGTTGCCCATCCGTCTAATTTAATCCCTTTATTACCCAGAAATAAATTAGCTCCCGATTCTGGTTACGACACCCTACTCGATGATTGGCTATCTAGAACGCGATCGCCCCACACTAAAAGAATGTATAGAAGCAATATTACTGCATTCTTCCAATTCATTGGGTATCAACCAACACCAGATATATTAGCTCAGTTCCTACTGTTAGACAGTCATCAAGCCTTTGAATTAGTCTCTCAGTATCACGGTTCTCTTATTGCCCAAAAGCTAGCACCAGCTACTATTAACCAAAAACTAGCAGCGATTAAATCCCTAGTTAATTACGCATCTCAAGCTGGTAAATGCCATTACACTCTAGTTAATATCAAAGCCGAGAAATTGACCCAATATCGCGATACTAAAGGCATCCCCAAAAACCAATTTAAATTGATGCTTGATGAGGTAGATACCGGTACCATCAAGGGCATTAGAGACAGAGCGATTCTACTTTTGTTATGGGGTAATGCTTTACGGCGGTCGGAAGTTGCAAATTGTGATGTCTCTGATTACTCCCCTAGTTTGGGGGAATTGATTATTACTGGCAAAGGCAAAATCGGACAACCAGAGGTAATTAGTCTGGGGAAAGGGGCGAAGGGGGCGATCGATCGCTGGTTAGCCAAAAGGGGGAATTACACCCCAGATGACCCCCTGTTCTGTGCGGTACATAAAGGGTATTGGGGCAATCGGCTACATACTCATTCGATATATAAATTGGTTCAGAAGTATGCGCTCGCTGCGGGTCTAGATAAGGTTATGAGTCCCCATAGGATTAGGCATAGTTCAATTACCGAAGCTCTTAATTTAACTAATGGGGATGTTAGGAAGGTTCAAAAATTATCGAGGCATAGCAACCTCAATACTTTGATGATTTACGACGATAATCGCCAGAATTTACAAGGGGAAGTAACAGGGATGCTGGACGATCTGTTTTAAGCTACAGCTTTAGAACTAGGTTCAAGGGGTAAAAATACCGCAGGAGATAGCTTGAAAAATTGAGCCAATTCTTGAATATGACGTACAGTTAATTGTCTTTTCCCGTTTAAAATATCGGAGACAATGGACTCAGTTTTAAATATAGGTACGAGGTCTTTTTGCAGTAAACCTCTTTCGACTATTAAAACCTTTAATAGTTCTACTCCATTCAGGTCGGGTACTGGTTCGGTTTTTTGTTCGTAATCGTAAACCAATGTTCCCAGAACATTGAGATAATCTGATTCTTCCAAGCTTAAAGAGGGGCGATCTAGTAACTCATCTATAACTGCAACTGTTTGGTCTAATTCTTCATCACTTTTGATGGTACGAGGGGGGAATGTCTGTAATAGTTGAAGATATTTGTCAGTCATAAAAAGAATTATTATTACAAAAAAGCTAGAAGAAATTAAGCACAGAAATAGAAAAAAGAGCTTATTATAATTACCTTAAAATAGGCTATCGGTTACTGATACCAATCATCTTTTTTCCAATTTTCTTTATCATATTCAGCATGAGTTAAGACATCTCGGATAAACACTTTACTTTGACCGTAATCAATATAAGTAATTAAGCGAAAATTATTCCCTCCAATGTTAAATACAACGAAGTTTTTTACCCGATCTGCGGTCGGGAAAGTTTGAACAATATCGTTAAAACACTGCCATTTGTGAACAGTCGTTAATTTATACCAATACCGTAAACTTACCTCCGCAGTAGGATGGGACTGCCAAAATTGTTTTAGCTTTCTCAACGAGATGACGTGCATTCAGTTTCCTTATTTTATAAGTTTAGAGGTTGCCTCATCTCTTCTAGCTAAGTTAAGCTCGTCTTTCTAACTTAGCAAATTGCGAAGTAGGAAGTCAAATGGTTAGTAGAAATGATAAAATAGTTAGCACTACAAGTTAGGCACTACATGGCATTTTTCAGAACCAAAACTGTCAAAGGCAAAGAGTACCGTTACCTAGTAGAAAACTACCGAGACTCCGAGGGCAAGGTAAGACAGCGAATAATTGAGTATTTAGGCGCAGTCCGTAACCGCGACAAGAGAGGTAATGAAATGGTTACTACTCCCACATCAGAAAAAATATCTTTTGAAGAATATCTAAACTATGACGACGGCACGAATAAGCGTTACGAATTGGTTGATGGAATTTTAATCGAGATGCCCCCCGCAAGCTTTTTACATTCAGATATTATCGATTTCATTGCCGATTGTTTTAAAGCGATCGCCCGTCAACATAAATTAGACTCGTCCGTTCCCTTGAGGTCGCCTCAAGGGCTTGCGGACGAGCGCATTCCGCGCATCAAGGTCAAAACTGGGGATGTAGGAGTCAGAACGGGAATGAACTCATCAAGGATACCCGACATCTCAGTTATTGATGGTCGGGTATGGAAAAGCTACCGTCGGGATAAGAGTGCCGTAATAGAAGATGGTTTGATGCTAGCTGTAGAAGTAGTAAGCCCAGGCGCAGAACAGGTAGAGAGGGACTACACCGACAAGGCGAGCGAGTATCAGGAGATAGGCATCCCTGAATACTGGATTGTTGACCCCGTTGAACAAAAGATAACAGTCCTGGTCTTAGATAAGGGAAGCTACACCAAAACTGTATTTACTGGTCGTTCGGCGATCTGCTCTCCAACATTTCCTCAATTAAAAGTTACGGCGGGTGAAATTTTAGCTGCTTAATTACAGTTTCCCCTTTCGACTTCGTCCGCCGTACTACGGCGGACATTGCTTTAGTATTCTTTTAATCTTTTCCATAATTAAATCATGCTTTATACTCACGATACTAAGTATAGTATTTAGATGAGTATATCAGAGTTGTGAGGATATCAAAATGGTAATTATAGTTAGATAATGGATGGCGATACTAACTGTCAGGGCTTTGCTGTGGCAAAAAACAAGATCAAATCGCTGTTAGACGCAAAAAATAAGACTCGATATCAATTCTGGAAAGATACAGGATTAGCCCAAAATACTGCTTATCGGCTTTACGGCGATCCTTCTTATATTCCAGGCTCTACAGTCATGGATAAAATTTTTGATGCTTATGGCTGGCAACCTGGAGATTATTTGTACTGCAATAACAATGATTAAAAACTGAAGAATATTTGATGAGCGTTATTTCTCAAGAACATCTATTATCAGCATTAGCTAAAGTACCCGATGAAGAATGGCTAGCTCCCGATTTAACAGACGACCAAAGGAAATATTGGCATGAACTTAAAAGTGGATATATCAGACTAGGTAACGAACTTGATGCTTACTTTAATGGTCAAGAAACTACACTTACCAGCACAAAAAAGGATAGAGAAATTGGAATTATAGCTGATTATTACATAAGCCTTTATTCATTGATACAGGTTAATTTTTCAGCCATCAAAAAGGTTTTTCAAGAAGTTTATTGTCCTCCTGAATTGTACGAAATTGAGGAGCTAAAAAGTCCAGGGACATTGTTTAAATCCTTAATCTGGTGTGAAGCATTATTCCATTTTGACATCTGCACAAAAGGTCATTTTACTTGGACTCCAAGTGGTTCATTAAAAGAACGCGAATTAATTAATATTCTCAGAGATCAATCAATTTCAAAACACAAAAGATTACAAGCTCAGAGAAAATTAAGACCACAAATCGCAGAATTTAAAAATGAGCTTAAAAATCAATTTAGTCCGCTTTGCCCAACAAGGTTAGTAATTGAGGCTTGCCAAAAAGAAGCCAGAAAAAACTCCCGTGTAAAAAACAAGTTAGATGATTTTAATCTTTGCTTTGAACGTCTTGACCAAACCTTGTATAAAAACCTCAGAAAAAAAGCTAAGGGGTTTGGGTTCAGCAAAGGACAAAGAATTTATCCATCTCGTTATGGGGGAACTTGGAAAACATCGACGGAGATATCGGCATAAAGAGAAATGGTTAATATTTCTTCATATCAGTGATACTTTTTCATTCAAAGTAGATTTTTGCTTCACAATAAACTTGTTTTAGCGAGTACAAATCAATGCGTAGCTATATTGAACACCAATCACCACCACCCCGCGCTGCACCCAGACGAGAGCGACGAAGGCGCGAACGCGAACAGATACGCTCCTATGAAGAGAACCGCCGACGGTTCGGATATTATTCAAAGTAGTAAAAGAGGAAAGATTTCGTAAGACTTTTAACACTAACGCTTAAATAACGCTCACTCGCAAACAGAGAAAGTACCAATTTCTCGCATCATACGATTTTATAAGGCAAGGCTAAAAAATGTCTTACCAAACCAATTTTTTTAATTTTCATTTTCAATTTACTCCAAAAACGTAGTATGTGGCTGACCAAAAAGGTAAATCAACATAATCTATCATAAGAAAGAATTATGATGATTTATTACAGAGTGTTATAGATTTGAATTTGGTAGTAAAGATGTAGTTGATGCCAGTCGGCGAGTAAGAAGAGTCAGCGAAGCGTTAAAAGTTTTGTGAAATCTGCCTTCACCAGAATTCAAGAAAGAAGTGAAAGCAGATGAAAAAATCTAAAACTAAGATACCACAATCCCGACCAAATCAGACCCTTAAAAAGGATAAAAATAGCCGTAACCAATATCAATCAATTGGTTTAATCCCGACTTCAAAACAATTATCACTTTTTGGCGAACTACCAACGCGGTGCTGGGATTTCACCTTAGACAAGGATCGGATACCGAGGTGTCGGGACAAGCTGCTTTTACTGCTCCCCCAAAGAAGCCAAACCTCCAACTTTCAGGAGGTGGCAGCATGAAATTTACTCCCACCAACCATCGCAACCCCTGCCCAATCTGCCAAGATACCTCTGGAGACTGCCGAACTACCCCAGATAACTTAATTCTCTGTCACGGTTTTATCGATTTAGACTCTGGTAATTCGGGGTGGAAGTGGCTTAAATCAAGCTCTAACGGCGTTTGGGGGGTTCATGTTCCTGATTCGGGTAAAGAATTCAACCGCGAACAATACGAGGGTTATTTAGCCCAAAAACAAGCTTTAGAACGGGATAAAAAACAATTTTTAGCAGATAATGCCCTAGATGCTGAAGGTCGAGACAAAGCAATTAGAAAGTTAGCTGCCAAGGTTGGGTTAAGCGATCGCCACAGAGAAGATTTAAAAAGAAGGGGATTAAGCGATCGCCAAATAAAAGAAGGTTTATTTTTCAGTATCGATCCTTGGGCAAGATTCAATCTCGATCTACCAGATAATTTACCAGGAATTCATTACAAGGGCGATCGCTTTGCTACAAAAGACTCTGGTTATGCCTGTGTAATTTTTGATAAACAAGGACGGGCGATCGGTTGGCAGCTTCGAGTAGAGGGAGTCACCAAGGGGAATAAGTACAAATGGGCTAAAGGCACATTCTCATCTCACCTTCCTAACGGTGAACTACCGATTACTAATGTCCGCCGTGCCACGGCGGACGAAGTAGTTAACCCACTTCATAACACCGCTAAAAAAACTCTTCATTTAGTCGAAGGTATACTCAAACCCTATGTAGCCCATTACCTGCACGATATAGCCGTTTGTGGTGCGGCTGGTGGATATTTTAGCGGCAGTAGAACGCAAGTAGCGTCCATTATTTCTGATTATGAGGAATTGGCGATCGTCCCAGATGCAGGTGATGTTCTCAATCCCCAAGTAATGCAGCGTTGGTCAAAACAAATCAACGAACTCAAACAATTTAACAAACCAATAAAAGTTTTATGGTGGGGACAAGTCAGTAAAGATAAGCACTTTGACATTGATGAGATTGATTCTGCTTCGTCCGCCGTACTACGGCGGACATTGACTTTTTCTGATGCCCAATATTTAACCCTACAAGAGTGGGAAGAAATTTCATTAGATAAATGCCATAACAATAAAATTCATTCTGAATTTGTTGAATGGTTACGAGCCAAAGCGAAGGGATTAGGAAAGCATTTTCAAAAAGGATTCGGGCAGTATTGCCATAAAAATGTCACTGTTACCCTACCAAAAACCATCAAATACGACCCCAAAATCCCTTTACCTAATAAGAATGACTATGAGGGAAAACAACCACCTTTAATCCATTTTTCGCACCTGCAACGGCACGAAGTAATTAACAGGTTGCGCTCGCTTGGCTGGCAGTTTGTCTTAGACCGTTCTTTTATGGGACTGGGTAAGTCTCACGACATGGGTAATTTTGTTAATGGTAATGGCAAAACTTGGTATCTCGATCTCAACCACAGAAACCCCTCCGTAGAAACAGTAGAGCGCAATTTTACCGATTTACCCGTTAGGCACAATGGCTTAAATCGAGACGAGCTTCGTACCTCTCCATTGGGACAACCTCATTTAAATTGGGCAAGCGAAGGTGATAAAAACCCAGACGTGCAGAGTTTATGTCACAACGCCCATTTGTTTTTAAAACTGCAAAATAAAGGCTATCCAATTGATAGCTTAACTGCCGAATCTGAAGATAATTCAAGCTTAAATCCTATCTGTAAAAGTTGTAAATTTAATCGATGGAAAATTGACAATCTTAATGGTGAAAAAATCGCTATTTGTGCAGCGCAAAAAGGAGAAGGATATGGCTTTAGGTATGCTCGTTCTTTGGGATTGAGTCATAATCAAATCAGAGCTAGTATTGATAGCTTGCCCAATCCAAAAGATGATATTTTCGTTCAAGATATAGCAATTGTAGAAGAAGCTTCTCAAGTTATTAGAGGTACGAAATCGATTAAAGCCACCTTAAATGATTTCGCGACAAAAATGCTGGAGTTAGAAAAATTTACCCAGATTTTTGAATTGCTCAAGCCTTTAAGAGAAAAATTAATTCCCTTGTTATCGGGACAGGAAAAATTGAAGAATTTTTACGGCTTAAAGCATCAAGAAATAATCAACTTGTTGCCCGCACCTCCCGAAGATTTAACAGAACAGATATCTCAAATAATTAATGCGCTTTTCTCGACCAATCCTATTTGGGAGGATATCTACCACGAGCCAGAGCGAGTCAAAGGATGGGGTAAAAAATGGCATAACTCAATGGCTACAGCTAATTGGTATCTACAGCAAGAAGCCATAGAAATGGCTTCAGAAGAAATAGAAAAACTCCCCTCTAATTTTCTAGTCGATCTGTTGAGTATCTGGGCTGGGTTAAAACCAGGGGCAATCAGAATCGATAACCGCCGTCAACTAATTATTACGACCGAAGATAACAGGCATGGTGAAATCCTGCGCTCGATGCAGCAAACAATCATGCTGGATGCCACTGGTAACAAAAAAATCTTGGCACAAAGATTGGGAATACAAGCCGATTCAATTATTGAAATCGAACAGGAATTACCCAATCTATCTAATCTGACTGTAGTAAACGTGGAAATGTCGGGTATGGGTAGTAATCAGTGGTCGGATAATTGCTGTCACAGAATTAAAGCTTTAATTAGCCATTTAGAAAAAATCCACGGGGATTTTCCTCTATTGGGAATTAAAAAATATGCTGAAGCATTAAAATTTGACGGCTGGTGGTTTAACGACAACCGAGGTAGTAATGCTTTTAAAGCCAATGGCGCGATCGCTGCGGTGGGCAAACCCCAAATTAATTTGGGTGTAGTTGAAGACGAATATTTAACTTTATACGGCACTCTCGAATCCTTCGAGGATTATTACCAATCTCTAATCAACGCAGAGGTAACACAATTAATTGGCAGACCGAGAGCGCATTTATACCCCAATACTCTGTTTGTGATTTATCTTGTGGGAACAGAGCATAAAATTGACCACTTAAAATCGCTCGGAATAAATGTGGTTGACCGTCACGCTTTTGAAATTTGTCCCGAAGCCGGAACAGCCAAACAAGTTAGTCAATATAAAATACTCAAGGCAGTCACCAGTATTTTCAAACGAGGTCAAACCAAGCTTACTCGTGAATCGTTAGCTTTTGAAACTGGTTTAAGCCCAGATTATATCAAGAAATTAACTGCTTCAGTAGGAGGGATGATGGCATTTAAAAAATGGGTACTGTCCCTATATAACTCAATAAGGAGTAGTACCCGTTTTTTAGAACCTGATTTTCTCCTAACTATCGACAATTCAATTAGAGAGTGGATGGGCATGGATAGGAATGATGCCACCAAGGAAATTCTCAAAGAGGTAGCCACCCACGGATGGCGAGATTTTCAGGAGTATTTAAACTTTTTTAGTATTGATATCCAGGTTGAAATCTGGGGTTTGGTTGCGCCGTTAGTTTTTCCTGAAGCTGCACTCACGTCTCTGGGAAAAGTATTTTCACCACCGCCCGATGTGGGCGATTCTCAAATAATTGTTTAATTTAAGCGGTAAACAAAAATCATCTACTACCAAGTAATTAACCCCCTAGCTGTAACTAGAGGTAAGCAAAATTTTTCGATAGTTAAATTATGCAGCAATTACTAACATCAAACAAAACTCAAGTTAGTACACCACACCTAGAAAACCGAAGTAACGAGCGTCAGCTTCGACTTAGAGATTACCAAAAGCAAGTAATTAAGGAAATTTATGCTTTTTTCCGTTGGGGCAAAAAATCGGTGATGTTAGTAAGCCCCACGGGGAGTGGAAAAACCCTAACCGCTACTCACGTCGTATCCGATGCCATTACCAAAAACTGCCGAGTATTGTTCATCGTTCACCGCGAACCATTAATCGACCAAACAGTAGCTACTTTGGTTAAATATGGCATTTCAGCTTCCAGCATTGGTTACATCAAAGCGGGCTACCCCGCACCAACAGGAGAAGAATTAGTAATAGTTGCTAGCATTCAAACCCTAGCCCGTCGGGATTATCCAGAAGATATCGGCTTAGTGATTTTTGATGAAACCCATACTAACAGTTTTTATAAATCGGCGCAGCAATTAATTTATCATTACGCCCAAGCCCCCGTAGTAGCATTATCAAAAGTCAAATTCCTCCATTTAACAGCAACCCCCTACCGCACCAAAGCCAAAGAATATTTTGGCAATCATATCGAAGCAGTAGTTCAAGCCCCCAATATCGGACAATTAATTAAAATGGGCTATCTAGTGCCAGCCAGACACTTTGGTTATGGTGGGTTAGTAGATTTTTCTAAGTTAGAAACAGGCAGCGACGGAGACTTTAAAAAGTCCCAACTTAATGCAGTTTGCTCCGACCCCGAATACAACGGAGAAATAGTCAGCAAGTTTATTGAAATTTGTCCCAAGCGCAAAGCCATTTCTTTTGCATCGGGGGTAGAACAATCAAAATTATTAACCGAGTTATTCAATCAAGCGGGCATTGTTGCCGAACACATCCAAGCCGAAACCCCAATCGAAGAACGCAAGCAAATCTATCACCGATTTAAAATCGGTAAAACCCAAATCTTAAGCTCCGTGGGAACGCTAACAGAGGGATTTGACGAACCTTCAGTAGAAGCGGTAATCATTGCCCGTCCCACCAAATCTGTGGCACTGTTAATCCAAATGTGCGGGCGGGGTCTGAGGTTATCCCCCGACACTGGTAAAGAAGATTGTCTGCTTTTAGATTTTGGAGAAAACTTTACCCGCAAGGGGATGGGACGTATTGATAAGCCGCGCCCAATCTCGCTGTGTCCTCGATTTTGGCAGCCGACAGTAGCCGATGGTAAAGAATGTCCCAATTGCCACGCCCAAGTTAATATCTTTGCGCTTATCTGCCCCGAATGCGGTTATGTATTTCCAGGAGGGGAGCAGCCAGAACCAGGTGATGATTATTTAGCCCAATTTGGCGAACTTTTAGACGAAGAAACAATTGCCCAGGTAACTTATATTCGCGCCCAAAGAAAAGCCAGATTTACCAAAAAACTGCCGCCAGATGAGATATGGAAACTCTGGGAACGGCGTTATCGAGATGTTCTTTTGTGTAACGCTTGGTTGTATCAAGCCGTCTTCCGTGGCGATCGCTCTGTTGCCGCCCAACAAGAATTTTTGAGTTATTTAAAATCTTTTGGCGGGTGCGACAGTTGGGTAAGGTTTCACATGGAATTAGAATTCGGTTCGCCCAACCGTACTTATAAATCTAAAACCAAAGGTAATTATTCACCGCCGCCGATTAACATCGAGCGATTATGTTGGTGGGAGGTTTTACAAGTTTCTCCCGATTCTAATCTAGAAACCGTCAAAGCAGCTTACCGAGAATTAGCCAGGGCAAATCAACCATTTGATGACCAAATCAAACTACTTAACTGGGCGATTCTAGAATATTTGAATCTTGATGAAAAAACCGCCGATAAGCAATACGACTTAGTTCAAATATTGGATTGGGATGATGTGATTAATGAGATGAACTATCACCTTAAAAGGATTGGTTGGTCTACAGAAACGGCACGGGCTTATATTCAACAACAGTACGGCGTAAGTTCTCGCCTTCACTTGAGCGATCGCGCCCTAGTTGAGTTCTTGAATTATCTTAAAGCTGCATGAAGCTTGAGCAATGTCCGCCGTGGCACGGCGGACGAAGCGTAACAGCACGGCTCTAGATGCGTTCGCGCCTCTTCAAGTGTCGCGTCCTCTTACTCTGCATATATTTAATTGACTTTGGGGGACTCTGGTTCAAGCGTGGTGGTGGTCAAAGAAAATAATTCTTAATGTGCATTTTTAATAGATGCGGTTTATTGATTTCATAGATACGATCGTGTTCGATTAATTAATTTCCTAAAATTTAAAATGGTTAGTTCTCTCATAGCTCCCAACAGTTCGAGCAGATCGAAATCTAAAAAATATTCTTTATCCAGGCTGATTAATACTAATTTAGTTAATCGTGATTCTCAATGTTTGGAAACTGAAATATCCTGTGAATATGAATTAACTTTTGGCAAAAAACAATTTGATTTTTTAATTCCACCTGAAGTATTAGGTCTGAGGACAATCTCTACAGACAACAATGGAAGTAATTTAATCGCCACAAACCAGAGCGATTTTTATTATCTCGCTCCGACTCCAGCTAGTAAAGTTATTCCTCTTGGTGCAAAACTATTAACTGGCTTGAAAGATAATTATCAGATCAATAGTTCTGCCAATCCGTTTCAAGCTCATTGGGTTGAAGAAAGAGCTTCGATCGATGATTCTCAACCTGAAGTTGACAAAAAAGTTCTCAATCCTAAAAAATTAGTTGCTTCGGTGACGATGACCACGGAAATGTGGAATCAAGCCCCTGAATTTGGAGATGATTTTTTAGCCGAAGGAATGGGGCGTGCGCTTTGGGCTGAAATTGAAAAGGCGGTATTTGTAGGGAATGGCTTCTCTCAACCACAGGGATTGGTTTCTCAAATAGATGTTAATTCAGTTGCTTTAGGTGTCGATGGCGGTGAATTTAATTGGAATGCCCTAGTTGAGATGGAAAGCTTGGTTACTGCCAATAATCCTTCAGAAAAAAATCTAGGCTATTTAATTAATAGTGATACAGCTTCGTATTTGAAGAAAGCTGAGAAGGTGAGTGGCAGTGGCGAGTTTATTTTACAGAACCAACCATTGCGACCTACAGATGAGTTTAAAGTTTTAAATTCTCGGCTCTGTGGAGTCAGCAATAATCTGCCCAACAGTTTAGTTAAAGGAGCATCGAACGATTTGAGTATGGCTGTGTTTGGCGACTGGTCAACTGTTGTGATTGGTATTTTTGGCGCGATCGATCTTCAAGTCGATCCATTTACTAATGGCAATTTTACCAAGGGGCTTGTCACTTTAAGAATGCTTGCTATGGTTGATGTAGGATTTTTGAATCCTCAGCTTTTCACTGTTGTTACAGACGTAAAAAATAATTAAAAATTATGAAATCGCAGCAAAAAGATTTGAGTGAACCAACAGTCAAATGTCGTGTTAGAAATCAATTTCCACTGCATTTAGTTCGAGGAAAAAAAAAAGAAATTTATGAACACAATGATATTGTCTGGCTAACACCTGATGAAGCAAAAAAACATGAACATCTTATAGAAGTTGTTGAATAGGCGTTGCAAACAAACTACAAAAAAGGTTAGTTAGGAATGGGCTTGGGTGCAGCCCAGTTCATAAATAAAGTATTTGATTGCTATAGTTGACCAACGGTACGGGACGGGGCAAGCCCTTTGAAAAAGGGCGCATTCGCGAAGCTCTGTCTTGCTCTCTCTGTGTTGCCTTACAATGCGAGCATTAATTTGGATTGTATATCTTTTTTTGGGTCCTCTGTAGCCCTAAATAAATGCGACTCGGAAAGGCGCAGAGTATTTTTAGGTATAAAAATTATTTGGGAAAACTAGTGGTGGTGGTGGTCGATTTGACCAAAATATTTGGGATACAAGCCCCGTCGTTCACGACGGCTTTTTCTGA
>CAYMWC010000036.1:0-31659 GCA_964393695.1 uncultured Pleurocapsa sp. | reverse complement strand
TAACTGGTTTGCCCATTGTTGCTACTGTCCCTCATAAACCTGCAAACCGCTGTATCTTATAGATCATCTTCTGTTAACTCGGTTATTTTCATTAGAGCCTTAAGCGTACCTATTTTTAAATCCTTATTTTTATGTACGGGAATAGATAAAATTTTATCTATTCCAGATTTAATGTAGATATGATGGCTACCCGTAACTTTTCTCAAAACCTAGCCTTTTTTCTCAACTATTTTGCCGAGTTTTTTACCTGAAACCGACTTCATACAACTTCATACAGCTACTTCTAGAATTTGAGTATCATTTTCAATAGTATGATTATCGTTTGCTACTTCAAGCCATCCTTCAATTGCATCTTTGAGGTTGTTTTCTAGCTCTTCCATTGTATCTCCTTCGGTAATACATCCTGGTAAAGCTGGAACTTCTGCCCAGTAGCCTCCTTCTTCTGCCTGATGAACGATCGCTTTAATTTTCATAAATACAAGTGCTTGGTTGTAATTTTGTACTCTATTTTATCTTTATCGCATTAAAGATCGCTCTATGTAATGTGATGGGAAATGCGATCGCGTAGCTAGCCCTAGGCATCGCTATTCTAAAAATTTATTTGTTATCTAAAAACTCATCGATTGTTAAATCGATATCCTTGGCAATTTGTCGTAATAATCTGGGAGCAATATCTCGTCCTTTATGAAAAGGCACAGTCGTAGCACGACCATCTGGATGACGAAACTGCTTATGCGAACCTTTTTGACGTACTTCTATAAATCCGAGATTATTGAGAATGTGAACAACTTCTTGCGGTTTAAGGATTGGAATCTTGCTCATGAATTTTTAGACTACAATCTGTTGAGTACCGACAAACTCCGTTTCAAAAATTATATCTTCATCCTCTAATAACATTTCTATTACTTCTTTAAGATTCTCTTGCAATTCATCTAGAGTTTCTCCTTGAGAATGCGCGCCTTTAAACCCAGGAATATAACCTACATAAAGATTTGTATCTAAATCTCGCTCGACAATTGCGGTAAATGTCTTCATCTAAATTTATATTCTTTCTGTAATGGAATCTATTTACTATCATACCTGCCTAGACAATAGAGATCGCACGATTGATGCAATGGAAAATGCGATCGCTTTACAATCAAACACCAACACAATCGCGCTTCCATCTAAGTTTTTTAAACAACAGCGATCGCTCGATTAATGTTCTGAGAAATGCGATCGCACCTTTGTAGGGTGGGCATCTGAAAAAAATGTGTTTAAAATGGTGGCGCGATCGCTCTAAAGTTTGGCGATTTATCCCTTTAATCTTTTGATTAATTCGTCCGATTTTTTTAAGTTTTCTTTCATTTTTTCTTCTTTTTGCTTGAGATAAGTTTTGCATTCTTGTTTAGTTTTTACACCTATTGTGTCCAAATGATTGTTACATATATTTTTTTCGTTATGGTATTTCTTAAAAATGTTCCATAGCTCTTTATCGGCTTTAATCATTTGTGGAACTAATTTTTGACAATCTACATTTTCATGAGTTTTTTCAGATTCACCTAGGCCATTAATATAACAGTTATTTTCCTCATATAAAGCTAATAATTCTTCAGATTTTTTTAAATAGCCAGATTTTAGGGTTTGAGGCGTAAATAAAGATCCTTCAATCATGCTTTGTGCCGTTTCAAGGTTTGCCTTAGTAAGTATTACGTCTTCATTAGTAAATGCTTTCTGACCACAGCTTACTAAGCCTAAAGAAATAAAGGTAAAAGCCGTTAATATAACTTTCATTATGTATATATATTGAATTCGGTAAAATAACCAAGTTAACATTGAAAATTTTTATTTACTATGACTCATATCACAGTGCAACAGCACATTTAAGTAAGTCTAATAAACTAAAGTAACGATTACGATTTATATTTGATTTATATTTGTAGTTTAAAATTTAAAAGTTAAACTGATTGCTACAAAAGTAAGATCACTTTAAGCATTGCAGTGATTATAATCACACTCGATACATAAAAAAATAGCTATTCTAACTTTGAATGTTTTGAAATAAATTAGATTCAATAACTTATGACTCTGAAAAAAAGCCAGGTTTTACCAAAAGAAGTAGCTGGAAATGTAGAAAAGTATTATTCATATCGTGAAGCATGGTCACGAATTAAATTGGCTGAAGAAAATGGCTTCTATTTGGAGGCTATTGCAATTCAGGAGAGCATTATTTCAGACCGTATTATAAGTTATTTATGCAGTCAACAAGAAGCAACATTTTTGATAAATGATAAAAATTTTCCTGCATTCAATAAGCTAATTAAAAAATGGCGTTCAGAATTTCCCTGTGGACTGTCATCAGGTAATTATTCTAATCTGATAGAGGCAGTTGATCAATGGCGACTTTCAAGAAACCAAATCATACACGCCATAGTCAAATCGAAACCAGGTCAACCAACTCAGTCTATTGACTTATTCTTACAGCAAGCTAAAGAAGCAGCCGAAGTAGGAAATAAAATTGCTAAAGAGCTATGTAATTGGAGCAAAAAGAACAAAAAGAGCTAAAAAAACCGATCTCCTAAAGCTTAACGAAAACTATAATTTTACTCATTATTCATGCGGGATAAATTCTTGCAACTCACTGATAGCCTCAGCAGCACTTTGAATTTTTAGTTTTCCTTCTTTAAATTCAGCAAGAGATAATTTGGCATCGTGGGCGATTTAATCTCGTCGTTGTTTAATCGCCCGACGTTATAATATTTGTATCAGCATTTTTTGTTATTCTATTGGCAAGTTCATTGCCTCATCTAAAACTTGATTTAAAGCTGACATTTAATAAACTTCGTCGTGAGTACCGACATCTAAAAGAACAATAATCTTTTCATTAGTTTCTTTATTTGTATCAATAGCAAAGACAACACGACAATCATAACCACAAGAGCAAGCTAGTAAGTCAGCTAGTTTACCTTCTAGTTTGTGAGTTCCCAAACTGGAATAAAAGACATCTTCAGATAATTTACTAATTACCTCTTCAATTTTTCTCTGTAGCTTTGTATTGCGACGAGTAAATTTACGAAACGATCTTTTGAATTTACTAGAAACAACAATTTTAATTCTGCTCATCAATCGTTTTGAATAAACTTTCGTAAATCTGCGATCGCTTCTTCAGCAGTTTGAATTTTTAATTTTCCTTCTCTAAATTCTGCTAAAGATAATTGAGCATCGCGAGCAATTTCATCTCTACGTTGTTCGCTAGCGCGTCTTTGTAAAATTTGTATTAGCATTTCTCTTTGTTCTGGTGGCAAGTTCATTGCTTCATCTAATACTTTATCTAAATTACTATTCATAATTTAATGAAATTAATTTTAGGATCTTAATTATATAAGAACGACCGTAATCGAAAGATGCGATCGCTTTACTTAATGTCTTAAAAAATGCGATCGCTCGACTGATGTGATGAGAAACTTGCTTTGAAAAGAATATCGCTGCAAGTAGGAGAGTGATTTTTGGTGGGCAACATTGCTCTTGCTGAAACGTTTTGTGTCTTTTGAATTTTTGCCCACCCTACAAAGGCTACAAAGGCGCGATCGCACTCATTTAATATTTCTGAAGCTAGAGTTTCCACAGATACTTTCCTTTCCGCAGCAGCTTTGATTAAAAGTTCTTGTGCTTTCTTGGTAATGTTGACGTTTGTTCCAACCATGATTAAACCAGCTAATTATTATAATTTTAGCTTTGATCGGAGTTATGAGGTTAGGGCGATCGCAAAGCTAGCCAATGGCATCACTCTGTCTAACGCGATTATGCTATTTAACTAGGAATCTTTAGCTTAATATTTTTGAAAAGACGAATATAGAACCGCCAGAAATATTATTTAAAGACATTATTCAGAATTTTGAATACTATATTATCGTGTTTTTTATTTTTGATGATGAATCATCTCAAGCAGAAAGTTATACATATTTGGGAACAGATTTTAATCAAGGTTTTCGTTGACAATATTTACCTGTATAAATTGGTTAGATGTCATAGAAAAGCTTCTCGTTCTTTTTTTGTAAGAAATAGACAATTTCATGTTTGTTCTAGATGTACGGGATTGATAGTAGGATATGCTATCTCTCCCATATTTCTATTTATAAGTAAAAATATATCTATTTTATTTGCGATTTCTTTAGCTGCATTGGTTATAGATGGAACAACTCAGCTATTAGGCTGGCGAGAATCTAATAATAAACTCAGATTTATTACTGGTTTGGGAACAGGTGCAACATCACTTTCTCTAATAAAAATTATTCTTCACCACGTTCTAAAGTAATGTTTATATGTCCATCAGTTGAACCTGCACAAAATGCTAGAGGCAAACAAATAAGAGCTAAACAACAAGCATCTTCTCCTTTAAATTGTCCTGGTGTAATAGTTTCACTTAACACTTTCCATCCTTGGGAACTGTATGTTTGTAATGCCTCTAACTTTTCCTGTTGTCCCACAGAATTATTGGGAAATTGCAAATTCATAAATTCTTTTGCCATTTTATGTAACTCCAAAGTAAATTTGTTTGATTTTTATCTAGTATTCCCAATACACACATAATATTTTTCATGTAATTCGTTTTTAAAATACGATCGCACCACCTCCCTACTTCCCTTCAAGCCACAACGATTTAACGCTAAAATACTCTTTGCGGAATTATCAATAAAATCATAAATAAGGGCAGTAATGCGCGTCTCTCTAAATTGGTTAAAAGAATTAGTCGATATCAATATGTCCCCTGAAGAGTTGGGGAGGGTTTTAACTATAGCAGGATTTGAATTAGAAGAATTAATTGACTTACGGGCAAATGCTGATGGGGTAGTAGTGGGGAAGGTAATAGAGCGATCGCAACACCCCAATGCTGATAAACTTAGTGTTTGTAAGGTTGATATCGGTGCAGATGAGCCTTTAAATATTGTCTGTGGTGCATCGAATGTTAAAGCGGATATTTTTGTTCCTGTAGCGACGGTTGGGACTTATTTACCTGCAATTGATTTGAAATTAAAGCCTACTAAACTGCGTGGTGAACCTTCTCAGGGAATGATTTGTTCTTTGACGGAATTGGGTTTAGAGAAGGAGTCGGCAGGGATATATATTTTTGAGTCTGAGAATATTAAGCCTGGGGATGATGTGCGTCCCTTATTGGGTTTAGATGATGTAATTTTAGATTTGGCGACTACTGCCAACCGTGCGGATGCGTTGAGTATGGTAGGTATTGCCAGGGAAGTTGCAGCTTTGACTGGTGCTAAGGTGAGATTGCCAGAGGTTAAGGAACAGGATCTTAATTCTGATGGTTTTTTGGCGATCGCTATTCAAGATCCAGCAGCCTGTATGGCATATATCGGTACGGTAATTGAGGGAGTTAAAATTGAGCCTTCTCCTGACTGGTTGAAGTGGCGGTTAGAAGCAGCAGGCACACGTCCAATTAATAATGTGGTGGATATTACTAACTATATTTTATTGGAATGGGGGCAACCTCTTCATGCTTTTGATCGCGAGAAGTTACAGCAGGTTGCAGGTAGTAATAATTTAACTATTGGAGTGCGTTTTGCTCAAGCAGGTGAAAAGTTAAAGACTCTGGATGAACAAGAAAGAGAATTAGTTACAGATAATTTACTGATTACCGTTAATGACCAACCCGTTGCTTTAGGGGGAGTTATGGGGGGTGAAGAGACAGAAGTTGATGACAATACTAGTAATATTGTTTTAGAAGCAGCATTGTTTGATCCTGTGGTTATTCGTCGTTCATCTCGCGCTCAAAACCTACGCAGTGAAGCTTCTACCCGTTACGAAAGGGGTGTAAACCAAGTCGAATTAGAATCTGCCTGTAAAAGAGCGATCGCACTACTGCAAGAATTGGCTGGTGGTACTCCTATTACCCAAGCTATTTCTGATCATCGTATCGATCATGCTAGTCGTAATGCTATTGAATTACGTTTAACTAGAATTCATCAAATTTTAGGTACGGTAAATAAGGAAGATGGTGTTGGTTACATCGAAGCCTCGGAAGTAGAATCAATTTTGGGCGCATTAGGCTGTAATCTAGAGCCAGTTGCAGGTAAAGAAAATACTTGGCTGGTTAAAGTGCCTCCTTACCGTTATCGGGACTTAGAACGGGAAATTGACTTAATTGAAGAAGTCGCCCGTCTCTATGGTTACGATCGCTTTTGTGATACTCTACCCGATAAAACCGAACCTGGTTATCTTTCGGCGGAATATGCGATTAAAAATAAACTCCGCGCTGTCTTACGAGGTGTCGGGTTAACAGAATTGGTGCAATATTCTTTAGTTAAACCCACAGATAAAGAAGTCAAGCTAGCTAATCCTTTATTTGCAGAATATTCTGCTTTACGTGCCGATTTATTCTCTGGTTTGCTAGATGCGTTTGTTTATAACCAGTCTCAAGGTAACGGCGCACTCAACGCCTTTGAAATTGAACGGGTATTTTTCCAGTCAGAGGAACAATTAAAAGAAAGAGATTCCGTCGCAGGAATTATGGGAGGCAACATTACCTCTCAGGGTATGTGGGTTAACGGTGGCAAAGGTACACCAATGAGTTGGTATGATGCTAAGGGAATATTAGAAAACGTCTTTAGTAATCTAGGGATCGGCGTCGAATATCGTCCAACCAGTGATGAACCAAGACTACATCCAGGACGTACTGCTGCACTATGGTTGCAAGGCAAACCTTTGGGTGTTTTCGGGCAAATTCATCCGCAACTGTCGCAACAGCGTGATTTAAATAACGAAGTTTATCTCTTTGAATTAGATTTTAGTCTCTTACTGACAGCTTTAGATCGCGATGCCATAACCACACCCAAATTCCAACCCTATTCCACCTATCCAGGTTCAGATCGAGATTTAGCTTTCTTTGCACCTTTAGATTTATCCGTAGCGGAAATTACCAAAGCGATGAGTAAAGCAGGAGGTACACTGCTACAACAGGTAGAAGTGTTTGATGAATATAAAGGCAAAAACGTCCCCGAAGGACAACGTAGTTTAGCGTTTAGCTTAGTTTATCAAGCAAGCGATCGCACTTTAACCGACAAAGATGTCGATCCTGTACATCAGAAGGTGCGCGATACTTTGGTTAAAAAGTTTGATGTCACATTGCGAAGTTAGTTTTTTTTAATAAGCTTTTAGTTGTTAGCTTTTAGTCTTTACAAAAGGAGATTATTCCTTATTAGAATCTGTTATTCTAATTTTAGGCTTTATTTATTTAATTACTACTAGAAGAATAGTTAAGTAAATATGCGATCGCGCTTTAACTGATCAAGATGTCGATCCTGTGCATCAAAAAGTCCGTGATACTTTGGTTAAGAAGTTTGATGTGACATTGCGGAGTTAAAATCGACTATTTAAGTAAGCAAAATAATTTTAACATTGTATTCTCTTTTTGAGAATATAAAGAAAAAACCAACTATATTTAATCAAGCAATGTGGGTGTCATGAGCCGAAAAATACTTCGCAACTATTGCCAGTCTCATGCCGATGCTTGTGATAGTCTTTACGACTGGTACAGAGTTGCCAGCAAAGCTCAATGGAATAACCTAACTGAAGTCCAAGCTACTTACAAAACTGCCGAAGCCGTTGGTAACTTTACCCTCTTTAACATTAAAGGTAATCGCTATCGTTTAATTGTCGATATTATTTACCCTAATCAAAGAATTTATATCAAATACGTTTTAACCCACGCAGAATAGGAAAAGGATAAATGGAAAAATGACCCTTATTACTAATCCCGAATCTTATGCTCAATTACTAGCTAAATATCAACCTAAAGTTATTGAAACCGAAGAGGAAAATGATCGCGCTATTGCTTTAGCCCAAGAATTAGAACATAAAATTAATCGTACTTCCCAAGAGGATGCAATTTTGGAATTGTTAGTTATCCTGATTGAAAAGTTTGAAGATGAACAGTATGCCATTCCATCAGGTACACCCCATTCAATGTTGTTACATCTAATGGAAGCAAGTAGTATTAAGCAGGAAAACTTAGTTGGCGTAATTGGCTCAAGGGGTGTTGTATCTGAAGTAGTTAATGGCAAACGTAGTATTAGTAAAGCCCAAGCAAAAGCTCTAGCTAAATTTTTCTCTGTTGACGTAGGATTATTTATTTAAATCAAAGAGTTAACTATCTTGCTGAGTTAAATCAGCTTAAGAGAGCAATAATTAAATATAAACCTGCGTTTTGATCTGGGATGAGGTGGAAGAGATATGAACAACATCAAACAGCTATACGAGACAGATTTTAATCTTTGGGTTGAAAAAACTGTTGAGATAATTAAAAATCGAGATGTCAAGAATATGGACTGGGAGAATTTGCTAGAAGAAATTGAGGATATGGGGGCGAGTCAAAAACGGTCGTTAGATAGTTATGTGCAGCGTTTAATTGAACATGTCCTTAAACTCAAATACTGGCATTCTGAACGAGAAAGAAACGAAAAAGGTTGGAGAAGTGAAGTAGTTAACTTTAGAAATAGAATTAATCGCTTGCTTAAAAAAAATCCCAGTCTTAAAAATTATCTTACATCAGAATATCTTGATAACTATCAAGACGCGATCGCTGCTATGTCTGAGAAGTTTGATATACCTAATGACAATATGATATCCGTAAATGAAATAATGAAAAAAGATTATTTTGGCTAAGAATTACTATGAATCAACAAGACTAAATAATACACTAAATTAAAATTACAAATGTAATCTTGGCATACTGAATCTGATAAATATGCTATTAATTTTTGAAATCTAAATGCTCATTAAAATTACTTGATAGTTTTACTATAATGCACCAGATCAAAAAGAAAAATGCAAGCTCATAATCAAAATAAAGATAAAAAAGTATTTTCAGTAAGAGGTTAAATTTGAGCTTTATTACCCCTAAACTATCTTACACAATTTGGTTTAGCCAACGGACTGGTAGTACGCTTCTTTGTAGAGCCTTACAGTCTACTGGTGTAGCAGGTAAACCTGGGGAATGGTTAAACTGTTGTACTCCTTCTGATTTTAATTTGCTAGACAAGTATCAACTCAGCAATTATGCAGAATTGCAACAAAGACTATGGCAACTTGGAACTACTCCTAACGGTATTTTTGGTTTGAAGGTAGCAGTATTTGAGCCATATTTTAGTAAGATAATTAACATTTTTAAACAATTTCCTAGTTGTGATTCCAAAGCGAATAAGCGTGTAGAAATTTGGAATAATGCTTTTCCTAACTGTAAACACATTTACATGACTAGAAGAAATAAAGTTCGTTTAGCTGTTTCTTGGTGGAAAGCAATTCAGTCTCAGGAATGGCATAGGGAACAAGGAAAATTACCTATGGCTGCTGATCTTAGAGACAAATATTGTTACGAAGCAATTGATCATTTATTTGCTGAATGCTCGATGCGAGAAGCTGCTATTCAAGAGTTTTTTGCGGAAGGTTCAATTGTTCCTCTAACTATTATTTACGAAGACTTTATTCTTGCTTATGAAGAGACTATTAGAAATATTCTTAGTTGTTTGCAATTATCTGATGCTCAAAATGTATCAATAAATCCTCCTCAACTCCATAAACTAGCGGATGATATATCGGAAGAATGGGTGCAAAGATTTAGACAAGAAAGACAAATAGGGTGGGATAATTTTTGGTAGGATTACTTGACATCCTGTTTAACAACATTATTATTATCCAACTGAACAAAAGCGATCGCTCTAATCAATGTTATACTCATAGTATAACCACAAATTATACTCGCTGATTATGACTACAGCAAAGACAGCTATAAGTCTTGACCAAGAATTATTAAAAGAAGCAGACAAAATAGCCAAACAAACAAACAATAGCCGTAGTGGTGTTATTGCCCTAGCATTAAAAGAATATTTTCATCGATTGAAACAGGAAGAGATTTTATCTCAACTTAATGATGTTTATGATCATCAAGTAGAAGACGAAACAAAATTCATTGATGCAGGTAAAAGTTATTTCACTCAAAAAATTCTTGAATCTGAAGAATGGTAATCAGACAAGGAGAAGTATATTGGATTAATTTACCAGAACCAAAACAGTCTGAACCAGGGTTTCGTAGACCTTGTGTTGTTGTCCAAAACGATACTTTTAATCGTTCTCGTATTAAAACTACAATAATCTGTATTTTAACTACCAATCTTAGATTGGGTAACGCTCCAGGCAATGTATTACTGACAAAAGGGGAAGGTAACTTGCCAAAAGACAGCGTAGTGAATATCTCGCAAATTTTAACTGTAAATAAAATAGATCTTTTACTAGAGGACAAGATTGGTCAATTATCAGCACCAAAGATTGACTTAATTGTGTCTGGATTACGAACAATTTTCTAGAAACAGATTTTATATTTGAATCTAAAGATTATTTAGAATAGTTCACAGTCCAACCTCTGTTTTTAGTTAATGCTAAACAAAAGGGATCGCGGAGTGTGGACTGCGCGCTCAACCGCGATCGCTGAAAACTAAGTAGCCAAACCAAGCTGTTTAAGATTCTCTTTGTGCTGATTAACTCTAAATTTATACATTTCAATTAGACCTCGATTGGAAACTTTTAAAAGTTCAGGTATGTATTCTTCCCAAATCATTTCACCACGATAAAAGAATTTGATTCTAGTTGAGTTGTGAGGGATTTCATAGGCGATCGCTCTGAAGAAATTAATTTTTGCTAATTTTTCTCTGATAGCAAGATCTAAAGGAAACAGATCAGCTTCTATTAACCTTTTTTTTTGAAAATCAGTAGGATACCATTCTTCTTTTAAAGCTCTTACTAAAGTTTCATTGGCATCAGGAAGATTAAGTTTTTTATCTTCTATCAAAGCACGATACTCGATACTCAAAAACCAGCCAATAAAAGCTTGTATTTTAGATTCTAAATCTTGGTTACAGTTTTCAATTAAATCACAAATTTCCTCATCCAAATAAACTCCATATTTCTGGAAAATTGGCTCATACTTGCGGATAATCTCTTCTTCTGTCCAAGATAATTCCATACCCCACAGCATTTAATCTAAACCTCCTTGTTCTGTAGTATGGATAACAATTTTCAGTTTCATCTTAAATTATTGGACATAAAAATCAAAACTGCAATAGTTTTTAAGCCAAAAAAAGTAGAGGATTAAACTCCCCTACCTTTTGAGATTAAGACTGTTCAATCGAACCCGATATTAGATGTTATCAATGGTTTAACTCTTGCTAGACTTCGGTTTCCTCAACTTCTGCTTCAATCGGCGGAATTGGGGCAACGGCAGCGATCGCATCATCTTTATCTAGTTTTTGAACTCTGACTCCAGTGGCATTACGGGATTGTAAAGATATTGCCTGTACTGCCTGACGAATCATAATACCGCGATTAGTCACAATCATTAGTTCTTCTTCTGGGTTAACAATATCAATTGCGACTAGACAATCATCTTTAGTTTTAAACTTGATCGCTCTGACTCCCATTCCTGCTCGATTTTGTAGTCGGAATTTGGTAATTGGCACTCTTTTGCCATAACCGTTATTAGTGATCGCCAGTAACCAAGGTCCTTTATCTATTTCTTCACTGATTAATTCTTCTTCTTCACTGATTAATTCTTCGCCATTATCTTCTTCTTCCTCTTCGCCAGTAGCATCAATAGTCGCCACAATCTGCGAGGGAATAATATCCATGCTAATCAATTCGTCTTTGCCTTTTAACTTCATGGACTTGACCCCTTTAGTAGATCTACCTAGAGGACGTAGTTGCTGATTATCGGCTTTAAAATGAATTGCCATCCCTTGACGTGTACCAATAATGACACTATCTTCGACTGTGGCTAAACGTACCCAACGTAGCTCATCATCTTCTTGGAGAGAAATGGCAATTAGACCATTAGAGCGAATATTGGCAAAAGCTGATAAAGCGGTTTTTTTGATATTGCCCCGACGAGTTAACATGACCAGGAATTCATCTTCGGTGAACTCACTCACAGCTATGAGCGAGGTAATTTTCTCTGATTGTGAGATGGGCAGCATTTGCACAATGGGAATCCCTCTAGCAGTCCGAGAAGTAGCAGGAATTTGATAGGCATCAAGAGAATAAACTACTCCGCGATCGCTAAAAAATAAGACAGTATCGTGGTCACAACAGGTCATAAAGTGTTCCACACCGTCGTTTTCCTTCATTTTGGCTGCTGCCTTGCCCCTAGTTGCCCGACTTTGAGCTTCAAAAGTACTAACAGCCATCCGTTTGATATAACCTTGTTCGGTCAATAAAATTACTGACTGTTCATTGGCAATTAAGTCTTTATCTAATAGTCCTCCTTCTCCCTGCAAAATTTCAGTGCGACGAGGAGTAGCATGAGTCTGCTTAATACTATCGAGTTCTGATTGAATAATTGCTTCAATTCGTTCTTTTCTTGCCAGAATATCGTTTAAGTCGGCAATTTGCGTCTGTAGATCTTCATGCTCTGCCTGTATTTTCTCTGCTTCTAGGGCAGTTAAACGACGCAGTTGCATCTGTAATATGGCATCCGCTTGGATTTGGGATAAGCCGTAGGTTTCTACTAATTCGTTTCTAGCCGTGGCAGTATCAGCAGCACCTCGAATTAACTGGATAATCGGATCGATGTTAGAGAGGGCAATTAATAAACCCTGTAACAGATGATCTCTTTCTTCTGCTTTACGTAGCTGGTAGCGAGTTCGTCTGGTAATTGCCTCAACCCGAAAATCTAAAAAGACCTCTAGGAAGCGACGAATAGTTAACAATTGGGGTTCATTGTTAACTATTGCTAACATATTTGCCCCAAAGTTTGCCTGTAATGTAGTTTGCTTATATAAATTATTAAGAACAACTCTAGGATAAGCATCACGCTTGAGTTCAATGACTATCCGCATCCCCGTGCGATCGCTTTCATCCCGAATATCTGAAATCCCGTCAATTTTTTTATCGTTAACTAGTTCGGCAATTTTTTCAATGAGCGATGATTTATTGGTTTGGTAAGGCAGTTGAGTAATGATAATCGCTTCTTTTTCGGCTCTACCTCGCTGTTGCAGGGTTTCAATTTCTGCCACTCCCCGCATGGTAATTGAACCCCGTCCTGTGGTGTAAGCTTCTTTGATCCCCGCTCTACCAATAATCTGACCTCCTGTGGGGAAATCGGGACCTTTGATATACTGCATCAATTCCAGATCGCTAATGTCTGGATTTTGAATTAGGGCGATCGCTCCTTCAATTAATTCTCCTAGATTGTGAGGTGGAATATTGGTCGCCATCCCGACGGCAATTCCCGATGAACCATTTAGCAACAGTTGAGGAATTCTAGCAGGTAAAACGATGGGTTCTTGTTGTGAACCATCAAAGTTATCGGCAAAATCTACTGTTTCTGCCTCAATATCTCGCAGTAAAGAATCTGTTGCCAAAGATTGTAAGCGACACTCGGTATAACGCATCGCTGCGGGAGGATCATTATCAATCGAGCCAAAGTTACCATGACCGTTAATTAGAGGATTTCGCATCGAAAAATCCTGCGCCATCCTCACCAAAGCATCGTAGACGGCAGTATCACCATGAGGGTGATATTTACCTAATACTTCCCCTACTACACGAGCGCACTTACGAAACGGACGATCTGGGGTTAGTCCTAGTTCGTACATAGCGTACAGGATGCGACGATGGACTGGTTTGAGACCATCCCTAGCATCTGGCAATGCCCTGCCGACAATGACGCTCATAGCATACTCCAGATAGGAGCGAGACATTTCGTTACTCAGATCAGTGGGGATAATCCGTTCCTGGGAAGTTGTCATACTGTGAAAAACTCCAAATATATGCAATAATTTGGATTAATGGCTGATAAACTCCACTTATTTCGCTTTTATCGCCAATAAAGCCCAATATAATAGCATTTTATAAATAAATTTTAGCACATTTTGGCACTTTCTGCTGCCAGAAAAAGCATATGGAAAGCGACGGGAAGCGCATTTTTTTGAAGGATGTGAATGAATTCCCTGTTACTTTGTTAGTGGGTAGTGGTTAGTGGTTAATAGGTTCATTGTTGATTTACTATTCTAGTTACTGATGACTGATTACTCTTGCCAGTATTGATAAGCAGCGTAAGCCATAGTAACTACTCCTGTGACGATCGCTTCTTCGTCAATTTCAAATTTTGGATGATGTAAAGGGTAGTTAATTTTGTCGTGGTGTCCAACTCCCAGGCGAAACATACAGCCAGGAGCTTTTTCTAAATAAATTGAAAAATCTTCTGCACCCAGAGAAGGTTCAGGTAAAATCTGTACACTATCATCACCCCAAGCTTCACGGGTGGCTGCTTCCACAATTTGAGTCAACTTTTCGTCATTTTGTACGGAAGGGACACCTCGACGGTAATCTAGCTGGCACTTTGCCCCAAAAGTTTGACAAATGCTCTGCACAATATTTTCAATCCATTGAGGTAAATTAGCGTGGCTTTCGGGATGAAGCGATCGCACTGTTCCAATCATTCGCACGTGATCGGCAATAACGTTATGCGCTCTACCTCCTTCTATTTTGCCAATCGACAAGACAATGGGATGCAAGGGGTTTTGAGTCCGACTAATCGACTGTTGCAGGGTAGTAATTACCTGGGCTGCAATCCAAATAGCATCAATCGCCTGATGAGGACGTGCGCCATGTCCAGATTCTCCCTGAATGATAATTTCTAATTCATCGGCAGCAGAAGTTAATGCTCCATAGCGAATCCCAATACAACGGGCGGGAATTGAAGGAAACACATGAACACCATAAATCGCGTCTACTCCTTCCATCACCCCGTCTTTGACCATCCATTTTGCTCCTTGAGCAATTTCTTCAGCAGGTTGAAATAAAAACTTTACCTTGCCAGGAAGAAGCTCAGATAACTGGGATAAAACCATTGCTGTTCCCAAACCCAAAGTTGAGTGAACATCATGACCACAAGCGTGCATGATTCCTGGGTTGCGAGAGGCAAAATCTAGTTGAGGATATTCCTGAATTGGCAGCGCGTCCATATCAGTACGTATAGCTAAAGTACGGCGATCGCTTCCTGAACCTGTTAATTCTCCGACTACTCCTGTTTTCCCTACTGCTTCTTTAACGTTCAAACCATAAGAAGATAAGACACCTGCAATATAGGCAGAGGTTTGATATTCTTCGCCACTTAATTCGGGATGGGCATGAAGATGACGACGAATTTCAATTAATCTAGGTGCAAAATTTTGCGCAATATTTTTAATTTCAGAGAGCATTTATAAGACATTCTAATGAATTTCCTGACGTTATTAAACATCAGGAAAAAAAATGATTGATTGCCTCTAATAACTTAGGCTGTTATTCTTGATCAACTATAACTACAGTGATGTTATCAGATCCTCCTGCTGATTTAGCTGCATCAATTAATTCTTGAGCAGTGATTTCGCAAGATTCTAAATTACTGAGAACAGATTGAATTTGAGCGTCAGAAACCTCTTCTGTCAAACCATCGCTACAAATCAATAAGCGATCGCCAGATTGTACTTCAAATTCTTGAATGTCAATGTGCTGTAAATCTTCCCTACCCAAACACTGAGACAAAACATGTCTCCAAGGATGTAGCTTCGCTTGTTCAACGTTAATTTCACCTTTTTTAAGAGCCATGCCTACCCAGGTATGGTCGTCGGTAATTTGCTCTAATCTTGAGCTATGTAAGCGATATAAACGGGAATCTCCAACATGAGCGCACCAGGGTTGTTCGTCACGAAATATTAACACGACAACCGTAGTTCCCATATCTCGCCTTTCAGGATGAACTTGTTGATCTTTGATAATACTCAGATTCGCTTCTGTTACTGCTTCTTTTAGCAGTACTTCTGAGGATAGAGGAGAATCCCAATGCTGCTCCAAATAGGTTTGAATTATTTCTGTAGCAATTTTACTGGCTTCTTGTCCCCCAGCGTGACCTCCCATACCATCCGCTACAATGAAAAAACGCCCCGATTTGTCGTCAACAAAGCAACTATCTTGATTGGCTGTTCTTACAACCCCTGTATCCGTAAGACCTATAAAGTAACGCTTCATAAACAGTTAATCAGTAAACTGGTACAACCAAAGATACGGTTAACACCTCAAAAAATGTTAACAGTTTAATATCTTTATTTAAAACATACGGTCAATGCGATCAAGACGTTTTAGTAATCGCAATAATGCCCAACCAGGCACTAGTGCAATGGTAGCAGCGATCGCTGCCAAAATCTTGTATCCACCAACCAATAGGAGAGTAGCACAAATTAAGAACGCACTAACCAATACAGTATAGTTTGTACCGAGTTGGATGGCACTTAAGCGGCGCATAACTCGTTCTGATTCTATCGAACGAACGCGCACTCGTAAATCTCCCCTTTCTAATTTATCTATTGTATCGTCGATTCGTCTAGGTAGTCCCAAAGCAGTTGTACCTACTTGGGCTGCCTGTCTACCTATTTCATCAAAAATAGTGTTACCATTTTTGCCATTTGTATTAGTCATAAGCTGCATTGCATAAGGTTGGGCGACTTCCATAAAGTTAAATTCGGGATCTAAACCTTTACCCACCCCTTCGAGAGTTGAGAAAGCTCGCATCACAAAAGTAAAAGTAGCGGGAAAGCGAAACGGTTGACCATAGGCTATTTCATAGAGATCTTCGCTAATCGCGTCTACAGACTGTTCCTCAAAGGGTTTGTCCATAAAATTATCCAGCATAAACTGAATTGAACGTCGCACCGAAGTCATATCTCCTGTTGGGACTAATGCCCCCAAATTAATTAGGGAATTGACTACCATCTCGCTATTCTTTTGGGCAATTCCTACCAAAGTATCCATCAGACCTTCTCGAATATTACTTTCAATCTGCCCCATCATGCCAAAATCATAAAAAATCAACGCTCCTTCAGTATTGACAGCGATGTTACCTGGGTGGGGATCGGCGTGAAAGAAACCACCATTCAAAATCTGTTGAAGATAGGCTTTTGCGCCTAGTCTCGCTAAAATTTTGCGATCTAAACCAGCAGCCTCAAGTGCTTCATAGTGACTAATTTTGATCCCTGGAAGATATTCTAGGGTTAAAACTCTAGGAGAAGCATATTTCCAGTAAACACGGGGAACACAAACCCAATCTTCACCTCGGAAGTTACGGCGAAAAGTATCAGCATTACGTCCTTCTTTTAAATAGTCGATTTCTTCCCACAAAATCCGACAACATTCCTCATAAATCCCCATCCAATCGCGGTTTTTGCCCCATTGTGGATGATTTTGAAAGTAACGAGCAATTTGGCGTAAAATAGCTAAATCTATGGTAAATAACTGTTTTAGTCCTGGTCTTTGCGCTTTTACTACTACTTCTTCACCACTATGTAGTTTGGCTTTATGTACTTGTCCTAAACTAGCAGCAGCTAGGGGAGTGGGATCAAAACTGGCAAACAGTTTGCTAATTGGTTTTCCAAAATCTACTGTTACAATTTCTTCAACTTGCTCATAAGGAAAAGCAGGTACTCGATCTTGTAACTTAGATAGTTCTTCAACATACTCAGCAGGAAAAAGATCGGCACGGGTAGAAAATAATTGACCTAACTTAATAAAAGTAGGCCCTAATTCTAAGAAACTTTCTCGAATCCAAATAGCTTGAGATCTACGTCTGGCTGCTAATTTTTCTTCTGTGAACCCCCCAGCATAAGTCCACTTGCGATTATTACGCCAAATTTTGAACAGAAAGGTGAAGACAAAAACCCAGATGTCTAATCGACGGCGATTGCGAGAATATTTGGAGCGGTTCCATCGGTAGGATTTTTTTGCAGATACCATTGGTTTTGTTTCTTTCTCAGCCAGAGTCGAAGCTGCTACTTCTGGGGCAACTCTAGCTGAAACAGATTGGTTTGAACGATTATTTAAGGAATTTGGCTGGGGCAAGACAGAAGACACTGGGTTTTTAACAAAAATTTAACTGTAATCTTATTCAGTTAAATAAATTTAACTAATCTTAATAGTAGCGAGTTATCGCCAAAAAAACAGCTTAGGTAAGTAAGATTTCTCTAACTAGTGAGAAAAGTCAAAAGTCAACTCAAGCTTAGAGCTTTGTTTGGACTGAGATATTTTTTACGTTTGGCTGCACTGATCTAGAACTAGCTTATGAGCGATCGCTTTATTCGTCTACGGCGATTTAGTTAAAAGCTAAAAGCTCGTCGCGTTTGCGTAGCTGCCGTCAGGCATGCGCGCCGTAGGCGTATAGCTAATAGCTACGAACAGTTGACTTTTCAGTTTTCTACCTAGAATCAGCAATGTTTAATTACGATATTTTTTTAACTCAGACCTTAAAGTAGCTATCTCGGCTCTTAGTTGATCAAGGATTGCCTGTAGATCTTCTGAGTTGTTGGTATTTAAATCAAAATTAATTGTGTTAGAAGTATTACTGGGAGCAGAACTTGGGTATGTAGTACTATTACTACTTGCTGCTTGTTCAGCCCGCAATTGCACTTCTTCAATAAATTGTCTTAAGTTTTCTCTTTGTTCAGCATCGAATTTACCCACATCGCTCATGAGGTTGGTAAAGGACTCTTCTAATTTTTCGTTGAGGACTTCGGCTAAGGCTCTGCCAAAAAAAAAGGCATTGGTAACGGGGTTATTCATAAAGCAAAGTTTTTTTACGGCTGTCGTAACAGATTATATCTCTATTATTCAAGCTATTGTCTATTGGCTGTTAGTCTTTAGCTATTAGAGTTGTTGAGTAATCCAAAATCTAGGGTTGACTTAAATTTATTTCGTCAAATCTTGTTTTGAGTTGGCTATGTATTTAAGTATCGTTAATAAAATATTAATTAGAACTAGTTTATGAATAAGTTTTCCAAAAATTTTGCTTCGGAACCTGAAACTTCAGACTCTAATGAGTCTGATTTAGATATTGTTGATAGTTTACTCGATTTATTTCTTGATGATGATCAGTCTGAGTCAGATTTATCTGACTCTCGAAGAGGATCAGAACTAGAAATTCCAGACTTTGATTCAAATAGTCTAGGTTCTCAGTATTTAGATATAGAAGTCGATGTTGAGACTCAAAGCCAAGATTTAACTTTAGAAAAAGCTGTGGAATATCAAAGATTCTTACGACAAACTGTAAAGCAACAACAGGAATCATCGTCTCAGATTGACAAACTCAAGATTAGTCCTGTAACAACAAACGAGCCTCATATAGAAACTCAACTAGTCTCTTCATCAGATTTAGACCTAGTTGACTCGGTAAACGCCCTCATTCCCCTAATTATCGAGTTACTTAAATGTCAAATTAACGATTCCCAAGAGACAATTATTCAAGCAGTAACCCCTGTACTCGATCAACTAATTGAACAACGATCGCTAGAAGAGGCTCAAAAAATGGCAGTAGCGATCGCCAAAATTCTGCCTGCTGCGATTACCGAAGAGATTAATCTGGCTCCTGAAGCTATAGCCAGGGCGATCGCCCCTGAAATTGCGATCGCCATTAGAGAACAGATTCGATTAGATGACAATGCTATTTCCCAAACTTTAGGCCCTGAAATGGGTAAAGCTATTAAGGCGCAAATTGAATTGGAACGGGATGCGATGGTAGATGCACTCTATCCTGTGATTGGTAGCACTATTTCTAAATATATGGTGGAAGTAGTTCAAGCTATTAATAGTAAGGTAGAAAACACTCTCAGTCCTGAAGGGATTAAACGTAAGATCAGAGCAAAAATTCAAGGGGTTTCGGAAGCAGAATTAATTTTTCAAGAATCTGTTGGGTGTCAGGTACAAGCTGTATTTTTAATTGCTAAAGATTCTGGTGTCGTTATTCAAGAAGTACAACTAGGGGAACAACAACTAAACTCAGACATGATTGCAGGGATGCTCACAGCAATTCGGAGTTTTGCTAATGACTGTATTGCTTCTGGTTCAGAATTGGACGCCATTGACTATGGTGACTGGCAAATTCCCATTGAGGTGGCAGGCTATTGTTACCTAGCAGTGGTACTCAAAGGTGAACCCACTAAAGGATTTAGAAGTAAAATTCGGCAGATTTTGGGAGATATTGTGCTAAAGCATGGTAAAGCGATCAAGCAATACGAAGGCGATATGGCAACTATTCCCTTAGAAATTAAATCGATGTTGGAACAGCTAATCGAGGTAGAGACTGAGCAGCCAGCCAAATCTTCCTTCCCATCAACTTTGCTGTGGTTATTGGCTTTTATTCTAGGTCTGATTTTGATTCCTTGGGGTATAGTTAATTATCGTGCGCGGGTTGCTCACCAGATTGAAGAGATAACGGCGATCAAACTAGATGCAGCCCCAGAATTATCGGTCTATCGTTTAGAGCCACAAGTACGCAAGGGAATATTAACAATTGAGGGAAGAGTACCAAGTGAATATTTTCGCCAGCAGGCGACTGCTGTTACCCAGCCAATTGCTAACCAAAATAATCTGCAACTAGACAATCAAATTATTACAGTTGATATTCCAGCCGATCCTTCTGTAATCAAGGGAGAAATCGAGAGGCTCACTAACTTATTTAATCAGCAACCCGACACACTGATTAGCACTAAGTATCAAACCAAAACTCTGACAATTACAGGCTTTATCTTAAATCAATCACAACCAGAAACTATCATTCAAGCCTTCCGTAAAATACCTGGAGTTGAACAAGTAATTGTACAGATTGGCGATCGCTTGCCGACCATTGAACAGCAAATTGAGTTTGACTCTGGATCAAATAAGCTAAAACTTACAGATAATGCTCGTAAATTTCAGACTATTACCCAATTTTTAGCTCAATATCCTCAGTTACATTTAAAGTTAATCGCTTTTAACGATCCCCAGGGGTCAATTGCAATTAATCGGAAATTAGCCCAAGAACGCTGTCATAATGTTAAAGCTGCTTTAATAGCAAAAGGGGTTAACCCCAGTAGGCTTGTAGCTGACTGTCAACAAAATATTCTTTTTTCGGACAAAAATCAACCAGCAACTGGGTTTGATCGCTATGTAAGCTTTGAGCCATTTATTCCCATGAATTAGTCCCATTAGAAACTTACCCATGTCTGTAATTACGAAAAAAATTTGTTTATTAGGTGATTTTAATGTTGGTAAAACTAGCTTGATTCGACGTTTTGTTGAAGATAAATTTAGCGATCAATATTTATCGACAGTTGGAGTTAAAGTGTCTCGTAAATCTGTAGACATTGAAACAGATTTACATACCAATCAAGTTAATCTTTTAGTCTGGGATTTAGAAGGTCAAACTAAGTTTAAAGCAATTACGCCTAATTATCTTAAGGGGGCAAGTGGGTCAATTGTTGTGGCTGATTTAACTCGTTCTAATTCTTTAAATAATTTGAGTCAGCATATTAATTTATTTTTGGAGATTAATCCTCAGAGTACGATCGCGATCGCTTTAAATAAAGCTGATTTAGTATCAACAGAAAAGCTTGATAAACTGATGGAGCTTTATAGTTCTTATAATTGTGAACAAGTAATTAAAACTTATAAAACTTCAGCCAAAACAGGAGAAGGTGTAGTTGATTTGTTTCAAGAATTGGCAATGAGCATGACTATTCATTGAACATTGAACATTTAACAATTTAAGTTATAGTATTCATGCTGAAAATACCTATTAAAATACATTTACTTATTACTTAAGCTGTGATGTATTTAAACTGTGTATTATTCTTTTAGAAATCCAATCAGTAAACCCTCTCCTCTACTCCTCTCCTCCACTACTTCTCTACTTTTCCAAAATAACAAATTAAAAGCTCAACAGCTTATTACTTAACTCTCAAATTAGATAGGAATAGTAACCTTAAATGTAGTGCCGACTTCTAGCTCACTTTCTACTGCGATCGCGCCTTGATGTAACTCAACATATTCTTTAGCAATTGCTAATCCCAAACCAGTACCTTGAAATCCTTCTGAGTTACTGGCACGATAGAAAGAATTAAATAACTTGGGCATATCTTGAGGAGGAATACCAATACCGCGATCGCGAATTATAAATACTAATTCTGAATCTGTATTGAATATTTCCAAGTCAATAATGCTATCTTGAGGAGAATATTTACAAGCATTAGACAGTAAATTAGTCAAAATATGATGTAGTAACTTGCTGTCTAGATTAAAAGTTTTTTCGGCTTGATAAACAAAATTGATTGTTTGTTTATGATTAAATACTGTTTGAATTTCGCTAATTAAATCACGGCAAAAGGATTCTAATTCTAATAGTGTTGGATTAAATTCCAGTTTCCCCAACTCTTTACGATTAATAACCAATACATCATCTAAAAGATTGGTCATTTTAGTAACATTACGTTGTAATCCTTTTAAAATTTCTACTTTTTTCTCGGGAGTTATTTTATCATCATAATTTTGTAATATTTGAGTCATTCCAGAAATGCCATTAAGAGGATTGCGCAATTCATGGGATACCATCGACACAAAGCGAGATTTAAGTTGATTTAATTCTTTTTCTTCGGCTAAAGCTTGGTTTAATTCTGCTTGTGCTGTTTGCAATTGTAGCGAATAAGAGCGCGATCGCAACAAGACTCTTAACTTAGTTTCCAACTCAATTTTTTGGATAGGAATGTAAACAATATCGTCGATTAATGATTCTAAATGATCTGTAGAAAAACCAATATCTTGTAAAGTGGTCAAGAAGACAAAGGGCAAAAAAGTTGGTATTTCTGCTTGTCTTTTGGCAAGCATTTGTGGTCGTAGTTGACGAATTGCCCCAAAATCTATAAAACAAACATCGAAAGTTTGAGCTAGCAATTGTTCGCCTTCAACGGCAAAATCTCCGTCTATTGTTGGTGACAAAATTTGGTATTTTTCTCTTAGCCATTGGGATAACAAATGACGATTTTTACGATGATCTATCAATAAAAGAAGACGTTTCATTTAACATTTACCATTGATCATTTATCAATCCATGTTGGTACACCACTAAGAATCCCTCGCAATTGAGTTAATGGCTCTCCGACCTTAATGCCATATTTAGTAATATTAAACTCCCGTAAAGTACGTTCAAAATCTGATACTCTTTTCTTGAGTACGCCGATCGCTTTACGTAACTGACCATCTAATTCTAAATAACGCAAGAAAACTAAATTATCTGCTAAATAAGAAAGTCCATTTTCAGTAACGCTAAAATTACTGCCAGTAATCGTATTAACTTCGTTAATTAAAATAACTGTTACTCCCATATTTTTGAGATATTGACACAGAGAGTGTAACTGACGAATTAAATCTTCACCCTGCATTGATAATTTATAACCTGACGTACTATCAATCATAATAATTTTGGCGTTATTTTCCTCTACTTCTTGACGTACTAAATAAGAAAATCGGTTGGGTGTATATTTTAGTGGTTCAACAGATACTACCGAGAGCGTACCACGTTCAATCATAATATGGGCAGGAATATTAACCGCTTCGCAACGCTTTAATAAAGTTTCTATCTCCTCATCAAAAGCATAAAGTACTGATCTCTCTCCCCTCCCCGCAGCTTCTTTCATAAACTGAACACCAAAAGTAGATTTCCCAACCCCACTTGGGCCACTAATAATTGTCGTCGTTCCCCGTTCAATACCACCGTGGAGTAATTCGTCAATTTCGGGGATACCAGACGAAATAACCTCTGATTTAAACTTAAGCTTACGACTTTCGGAAACTAAACGAGGATAAATTTCCATACCGCGATCACTCAACTGTAAATCGTGTTCGCCACCAGCAAAATCAGAACCCCGAAATTTATTGACTTGAATGCAGCGTCTTTCTGAAGTCATCAATAGCTCAATTACACCATCACTCATAAATTGTAAGTCATCATCGGGATAGCGATCGCTTCCTTCGGAAGTAAATAAAAGTGTTATTTCGCGATCAAGCAAGAAACGGAGAAAAGATTGTATTTGTTTACGAAACTGAAAATAATCTGCGGTTAAAAAGCGAAATTGAGTTATGGCATCTAAAAAAATTCGTTGAGGTTGTAGGCGAGCGATCGTTTTGGTAATATTTTGAATAATGGGAGCTTTTTCAACTTCAGCAGGGGAAAAAATATCGTAGGTTTGGTTTTCGGTAAAAAAATCGGCAGTAGGACTAAGATCCAGAAATTCTACTTGCTCTAGATTGATGCCAATTTGCTGGGCATTTCGACGCAACCTAGTTTCTAATTCACCAAAACTAATAAATAATGTTGTTTCTCCTTGAGATATGCCAGCATTAAGAAAATGAAATCCCAGAGTAGTTTTACCACTACCTGGCTGACCTTTAATTAGATATGCTTGATGCCCAATTAGACCTCCCGATAATATCTCGTCTAACCCTGTAACGCCAGTAGAAATACGATTTAAAGTCATTCAAATAATTACAAGCTAAAAAATAATTTGGGAAATAGTTTATATAATTCAACAATATAGTTAAATAAACTATTATTCTCTGTGTATCGCGCAAATCTTAATGTTTTTTTAGTGTTTTCGTCCTTTTTTTCACCAATACAGTTCTTTAGATAGATGAATTTACTTAAATATTATGCAAAAGTTCATAACAGAAAAAACTATATTTGTGCTTATTTTATTATAGCTTCAGAAGCTTTTTAAAATTGGTTTAAATTTTTGACAAATTTTTCATAATAACTGATTAATTCTATGAAACTATGGCTATATTATCTCTTTGCTTTTTTTGGCATTATTCTCACTCGTTACTTTTTAGTAGCTGGAGGAGCTTACTTGTTGTTTTATTCCTCTCCTAAACAATCATTGATTAAACAACCTCTAAAAATCAAGTCTCCTAGTCTAAAATTAATCAAACAAGACATTGCTCTTTCTGTCATGGCTACCCTTGCTTTATCTATCTGTGCTGCCTTAGTCATGACTATTTATCATTCTGGTGCGACTCGTTTATATAAGTCAATTGGTGATTATGGGACTTGGTATTTAATTGCTAGTTTCCTGGGGGTGATTTTATTACAAGATACTTGTTTTTATTTTTTCCATCGCCTATTTCATCATCCTTTACTTTTTGATTGGTTACATCGCGGACATCATGGCTCTAAAAATCCAACGCCTTGGACATCTTTTGCGCTTGATTTTCCAGAAGCATTAATTCAAGGACTATTCTTAATGGTAGTAGTATTTATTATCCCCTTACATTTCTTTGTTTTAGCTTTATTGCTGATCACTATGACAGTTTGGGCATTAGTCAACCATCTCGGTTTTGAATTGTTTCCTAATTTTCCTGATCACTGGCTAGGAAAATGGTTGATTAGTTCAGATCATCACTCGCTCCATCATCGCGATTATACTCGACACTATGGACTATATTTTACTTTTTGGGATCGTCTGCTAGGTACTAACTAGTAATCTGTTGATTGGTTAATACAGAATAAGAACGACGCTCTGACTTGTTTTTTGGTAAAATATAGGATAAATCGCAAAACAATTGGGATGCCAACATTAGATTTGACAGTCGATCAAGTAATTGCCTTAGTCAAGCAATTACCATTAGAGAAAAAACAATTCGTATTTGATGCTCTTAAAAATGAGTTAACAGAAGCCGAAAATCCTTGGCTGAAAATAGCTGGCAAATATAAAGATGACTCCCAATTTGATGAAATGTTAGCTTACATAGAAGCCGAGCGTCGAGATCTTGATGCAACAGAGGAAAAAGAGTGAGCTTGTGGATTCTCGATACGGATCATCTTTCTCTTTTGCAACGAGGACATCCGATTATTAAAAAGTTGATAGTTTTTATTATCCCAAAGAACATTATTAAGAAATAACTTTTAAAGGAGTAGGGTGGGCAATGCCCACCTTACATAGGTGTTTGTATTTCTTATTAGTTATGCAAACTACCGATTTTATGCACTCACTTTTTTTTTGTGGGGAAAAGTAGCAAGTAGCAGATAGCAATTACCTTCCGTATATCTAAAAAATGGAGCCGAGCAGAGTCGAACTGCTGTCCAGACTGACTATTAACTTGCCCATTCATTCACAGGTTTAGCTCCTCTAATCCTCGGAGCAAGAACCATCACTTATCCCTGATGGTAGGATTCTCTGATGAAGTCTTTTTCTTTTGATCTACCAGAGACGACCAAAAGAAGCATCCGTTGGGGTTTTGTCTATAGCTCTTAACGGAGTCAAACTAAAGACGAGCAAATCTAAGTTAGATTTAGGCAGCTACTGCCTGACGCTCAAATTTTACGATGTTGTTTGCATCTATATTTAAGTTTGAGTCTGTATTAACGAGAGGATACTCACTCTCGACCTGTATCACGAGTCAGCTTTTGCCAACCTGTCGAAACCTTTACGGCCCCTTGTTTGGTGTGCTAACTAATTAATCTAGCTACCCTACTTAATATTATAGCTAACTTTTATTAGGACAGTTAGGGCAGTTAGAGCAAGAAAATTTCGTCTCAAACATTAAAAAACATTGAGTAGTGTGACTACTGGCGTAGCTAGAACCAAAATTCGTTTTACACTAGTTTATCTACTAGCTTTAAAAAAGTTGAAGTTAGTAAAGTTTTGCTGTTTTAAAGTGCCAATTTAGTATTAAAAATATTATGTTTCCCATCAATCGTCCTCGCCGTTTGCGCACCTCACCTCAATTACGTCGCATGGTGCAAGAAACGGTAGTTACCGCTAATGATTTAATTTATCCTTTATTTGCTGTGCCAGGAACTTCTGTCGCTAAAGAAGTTAAATCTATGCCTGGAGTATATCAGCTTTCAGTTGACAAAATTGTTGAAGAAGCGAAACAAGTCTATGATCTCGGTATTCCTGCCGTAATTCTTTTTGGTATTCCTGAAGATAAAGATACTGAGGCTACTGGTGCTTGGCATGATTGTGGGATTGTGCAAAAAGCAGCTACAGCAATTAAAGAGTCTGTGCCTGAGTTGCTAGTAATTGCTGATACTTGTCTGTGTGAATATACAACTCACGGACATTGTGGTTATTTAGAAACAGGAGATTTAACAGGTAGAGTCTTAAACGATCCTACTTTAGAATTACTCAAGAAAACTGCCGTTTCCCAAGCTAGGGCGGGAGTAGATATTATTGCTCCTTCTGGGATGATGGATGGTTTTGTCAAAGCAATTCGCGAAGGTCTAGATGCAGCAGGTTTTGTAGATACACCTATTCTTTCTTATGCTGCTAAATATGCCTCTGCTTATTATGGGCCATTTCGTGATGCTGCGGAATCTTCTCCCCAATTTGGCGATCGCCGTACTTATCAAATGGATCCTGCCAATGGCACTGAAGCTCTTAAAGAAATTGAATTGGATATTGCTGAAGGAGCAGATATGTTAATGGTCAAACCAGCTTTGGCATATATGGATATTATCTGGCGAGTTAAACAAGCTACTAATTTGCCTGTGGCTGCTTATAATGTCTCTGGGGAATACTCGATGGTTAAAGCAGCAGCCCTCAATGGTTGGATTGACGAGAAAAAAGTGACTTTAGAAACCCTAACCAGCTTTAAACGCTCTGGTGCAGATTTAATTCTGACTTATCACGCTAAAGACGCTGTTCGTTGGCTAAATGAATAGGGTTTTAAATACTTCTTGTAAAAGAAGTGCAAATTAACCTATGAGGCTAGAAAAGTAACGAGTAACGAGTAACGAGTAAAGATTACTTGCTACTTGCTACTTGCTACTTGCTACTTTGGTCACTGATATTAACTTCTGCCAAAATACTCTGAGCTAATTGTTGTAAATACTTTTCTCTTTCGACCATAGCTGAACTAGGTTTAAGATCTAAAGCTGCTAACATATCACGCCAGCGATAAACCCAGTCGTGTTTGAGTAAGCAATTAGCAACGTTATTGCGACTAATACGTTGTAATCTTTCAGGTTGAGCATCTAGTTCAGTTATCGCCTCAATCACATCAGTACCCGAAAAATCTACTTTCACGATCGCATCTTCCCAATCAAAATAACGAGGGAAAGCTTCGCCAGCAGGAGGCATTCCAATCATTACCGTCCCTGCTGCTGCCCCTTCAAAAAAGCGATACCCAATTTCTTGATTACCTCCAGTTTCTGCCTTCTCATTGAACTTGGCATAGTTAGTAATGTTGTAACGACTGCGTTTGAAAATGTTAGCCAATAAGATACGGTGTTCTCTGGGATTGTTAATTTCTAATTTCCCTCTTACGGTGTCGTAATAATAAAAGAAATTCTTGTCGATTGATTGTTGAATTAAAGCATCATGGATAATTGGCGATCGCCTGCCCACATAGGAAACATCAATTAGACGTTGTGGCGGATTGGGATAAGGAGAAAATCTCAAGGTATCCACTGCTGGAGGAATATAAGTTACAGGCGGTTCAATTAACTTGCTCAACCCTTCAAGACACTGAGTTACTCCCAAAAACACATGATCAAAATCTGACCAAGGTTCTTCTATTAAACGCCAATTCTGCAAATCAGGTTCCCACATCTCAGCGATAAAACAGGCTGTATGACGGCATTTATCTCGTAATCCCTGAATGGATTTTAGTAGATGAAATTGCCAAGGATTATCCAAAACCGCAAACAGCAAATCATATTCATGATCTAGAGATAATTCTTGTGGAAACGGCGCAATTTTAGTTGCTAAATCATCAGAATGACTAAAATATTTGACCGTGCGGTAAATTTTGCGCGCAAAATCAAATTCATGACCAGGAGCATATAATTGAGCCGATTCTAAGTCAGTTAGTAAATCTTCAAACTCGTAAATACAGCAATTAGCTGCCTGAAAGCGAAACTCTCGAACCGAAACAACTAAAATACGAGGTAATGTATCTGCATCTCTGGCAGCAGAGTTAATTGACATAGTAAATAAATCTCACAAATAATACTCGAAATTGCCAAATAACATTTGATGATCTTAGACATTTGTAACTTATTAAACAGTTTTTGCCTAATCCTTAAATCAAGAATCGGTCACTATGAGCCAAATATTGTACAGTCTGTGGCTACACTTCTTTAGTAGATTATACTAACTAACTTATTTCAGTCTAGTTAAACGAGTATTTTGATAGTAGTGGGCGAGAATTTGATGATAATCGACTCCTTGTTTTGCCAAAAAATAAGCACCCCACTGACTCAAGCCCAACCCATGACCAAAACCTCGACCACGAACTTGCAGATTCTGACCATCAGTAGAAATCCGAAATAAGGTACTACGTAGATCTAAAGTACTACGTAAATCTTTACCACTAACCATAGCTGTACCGCGATCGCCTGTAACTTTCATCGTAATTACTCGACCATAGGGAGTCATTTCTGCTGGTTGTAAACCTTTAATAGTCCCAATTCCTGCAACTAAATTTTGAATCTCACTGACAGGAAATATTTTCTGCCACTCAAACACAGGTGATTTTTGGTCATAATCTACTACGGCTCTTAAATAAGGCAGGGGAGAAGTCCAGACATCTTCGACATTTTCTGTATGTCCCCCAGAGGAAGAATGAAAAGCAGCTAAAATGACCCTGTTATCATAAGTCATGATTTGACCCAGAGTACCATCAACTGCTGCGTGGGTAGTAGTATATTCAGTATCCAAACCTTTATATACTTGAGTACCAACGGTTGTATCTACGTCATAAAGACTGTTAGATGCAGTATTGCGTTTATATAAAGCATAGGAGCGGGCTGCAACTGCTTGAGCCTTTAGTGCTTCAATAGGCCAGGTAGAAACTGCTTCTGCCCCAACAACACTATAGAGATATTGTTCTAAATCGACATGATTAATGGCAGTTAAACCGCTATCCTGACGAATTAAACGAGTTTTGCCCCGGTACCAGCGATCGCCTATCCAGACATAGCCATTATCTTTTGGTTCAATAATTAATTCTGTTGCATCAACCTTATTATTGATTGTAATACCATTACCTTCGGGTTGTGCCGCCAAAGAAGACATAGGACTTAACTGACCAATTTGCTTGCCTGCGCCATCTCTAACTATCGCGCTAGTTGAACTACCTACTTTGAGGCTAGAAACATTTTTTTGAATTGCTACTTTCAACTCTACTGCTTGAGCAGGTATGACCATTAAACCCCAAACTAGCAAGGAAAATAGCCAATATTTTGGGTGTTGCAAAATTTTAGATTTAACAATAAAACTAATGGATTTCTCGTTCTCTAGTCTCATTCTCTTTACTGCTCTAGTCTTAAAAAAAGATAATTATCAATATCTTGCAACATTTTACCCTGCATGACAATGACAATAAAGGAGAAGTTGGATAAGTCATACCAATTTAACTATCAATATCGACAGTAAACTTCTCCAATTGTCTTGGTTAAGTTAGGTTGAACTTACCACAAATTATGCTTGGCAGTGTATTACTTTGGGTAGAAAAATACAAGCAGAGAAAAAAAATCAAGGGCTACACAATTCCTGCTAAAATAATAGTGGGTTGGTGGTTTACTACAGATAAGTATTATGATTTTTTTCGACCGACCATCAAACAAGCAAAATTTAGTTAATTACTAATAACTGAAAGCTCATAACAACTAGCAAAAAAAATTTATAAGTTTCTCAAACTATTAGTCGATGGCAATTTTTATTTTTCTGCGGTATAGTCTAGAAGCTAGCTCTGGTTAATTATAAATAATTAATAAAGACTTACATTATGAATACAAAAACTGCTGTTTAACAAGTTTCAGAACTAATAAATAGATAAATATCGTAGCAATTCAAATCTAGGCTATCAATTCTCTAAATTTTGTAGTATATTTCCGATTATTTTAAGCGATAAATTTACTTGGCGATTGCTACTCCAGTTTTGCTTTTAGCTATTCATAAACTTGGCTATTTATAACTTGGCTATTCAAGTTAAATCTTTAGTTAAAGAATGAAAAATGAACAAACTAAAATTAGCAATAGTCTGTCTTAGTGGCTGTTCTAACTGCCATAAGTCTTTTTTAGACATAGATCAATGGCTATTAAATCTCTCAGGACAAATAGAGTTAGTTTATAATCCCTCTGTAGCTTTCTCTGAATATCCTGAAGAGGTTGATGTGGTTTTGGTTGAAGGTTCGGTACTGACCAAAGATAATTTAGAATTAATTCAAATAGTACGCGATCGCTCTAAAATCTTAATATCTTTTGGTGATTGTGGCTCAAGCAATCATGTTCCTGCTTTGCATCATCGTTTAGGACAAATCCGCTCATTTCTTCAGCGTTGTTATTTTGAAACTACCGACATTGAAAATTCAATACCCAATGAGCTAGAAGTAACCTCAACATTATTAGAGTCAGTGCAACCAATTCAAACACTAATAGATACGGATGCTTATCTTCCTGAGTGTCCGCCTAATGTTAATCATATTCGTGCAGTTTTAGAACTGTTATTAATGGGTGAAATTCCGCACTTAATGAGTGAACAAATTCGATTTAATTAGGGCTTGCTGAAAAAGTTAATTAGTGTCACACGCCCGCAGCCTAAATGCTTGCGGGCGTGTGACTTCTCCCGAGGTTAATGCCTTGGTGTATATAACGCGGGCTTCTGCCAGACTAGCTGCAAATACTACTAGATGACAGCTTAAAATTTTTGCAACACTTTTCGTTGCCCAGAATTAGTTTTTGTCTGCTGTAGACTTAACTGCCAAGGGAATTGTCGGAGTGGTAATTTTTTCCGACTTCCCAGAATCGAAATCAGAAGCTTCGGCTTCAGCATCCC
>CAYMWC010000035.1:0-32155 GCA_964393695.1 uncultured Pleurocapsa sp. | reverse complement strand
CTTTTATAATATAATTCTTTATTGTCTTCTATCTGGCTGCAAACCGCTGTATCTTCATCTTCTAGTAGCATTTCTATGACTTCCTTTAGATTCTCCTGCAATTCATCTAAGGTTTCTCCCTGAGAATGCGCGCCTTTAAACCCAGGAATATAACCTACATAAAAGTTTGTATCTAAATCACGCTCGACGATTGCGGTAAATGTTTTCATTTAATCTATATTCTTTCTTTAAAAACAAGAGATTGCTCGATTGATACGATGGGAAATGCGATCCGTATGCTGCGCGTTAGCGCGATGCGATGCGAGTCCTTTAGGGCAATCGCTTTTCTAGCAATTGACTTTTTCTAAAAATCATCTTCTATTAACTCAGCAATTTTCATTAAAGCTTTCAACGTGCCTATTTTTAGATCCTTATTTTTATGTACGGGAATAGACAGAATTTTATCAACCCCAGGTTTAGTGTAAATGTGATGACTACCTGTGACTTTTCTTAGTATCCAGCCTTTTTTCTCGACTATTTTACAAAGCTTTTTACCTGAAACCGATTTCACACTGCAACCTCTAATATTTGGGCATCATCTTCCGCAGTATGATTATCGTTAGCTACTTCTAGCCATCCTTCAATTGCATCTTTAAGATTACTTTCTAATTCCTCCATCGTATCTCCTTCGGTAATACATCCTGGTAAAGCTGGAACTTCTGCCCAGTAGCCTCCTTCTTCTGCCTGATGGACGATCGCTTTGATTTTCATAGATACATGAACTTTTTTAGAGATTGTACTTTATTTTATCTTGATCTCTAATCTCAAATATGCCTTCAAAAGGCGATCTCTTTACAACAAAACATTGTCGCGATCAGATATTGTAGGGTGGGCATCGGCAAAAAATATATTTAAGATAGTGAGGCTCTGATCTATGCCCACCTAATTCAGTTTCAATTTTTTTGTCTTTTTGATTTTTGCCCACCCTACCAAGGCTACAGATCAGCGATCTATCCCTTTAATCTTTTAATTAATTCGTCCGATCTTTTTAAGATTTCTTTCATTTTTTCTTCTTTTTGCTTAAGATAAGTTTTGCATTCTTGTTTGGTTTTTACACCTATTGTGTCCAAATGATTGTTACATATATTTTTTTCATTATGGTATTTCTTTCATAAAGAGCGATCGCACTAAAATCTTCTAGGTTGGGTAGAACGAAGTAAAACCCAACAACAATCAACCGCTAGATTCTAGTTCTTTTACTGAATATGCAGATTTAGACATCACACCACAATTATTAGAAGAATTAATCAATCTCCGCACTAATGCTGACAGGATAGTAGTCGAGAAGGTGGTAGAGCGATCTTGCTGGAGTTTTAATTTGCAATCTTTAATCTGCTACTAGCTATTGGGATTTCTCGATGTTTTTCTCGATAGTCTTCCTTCACTAATTCCCAAGCAGTTTTCAATTCCTCTAATGCTTCTTGAGGCGTATCTCCAAATGCAGAAATAGTTGGTATTTCTTGAAAATGTGCCAACCAATCTCCTTGTTCGTCAACATATAAATTGATAATAAAACCATCAAAATTATAATTATCTAGAGACATTATTCTTCCTGCTGACATTTAATAAATTGTTGAACTTGATAAACTTTTGCTTGACCATCCTTTCGAGGCTGAATTGGTAAAGATTGACCGTTAGGAGATGACCATAGACGATGACTGCCTCTTTGACGCTCAAATATCCAGCCACTCTGTTCTAAAAGAGTCTCAAATTACTTAAAAGTTAGATTTTGTGAGCTTTGTTGTGCTTTTCTCCATAATTTTTCTTTCTTGGTCATGTTCTAATTATAAGATTCTGTATATTATTATCGTACTAAAGGCGATCGCCCTACACGTACGCTTTGCGATCGCTTTTCTCCTAGCATTACAATTACAAGAGGAGAGATATAACTATAAACCATGCAAAATTTAGGATGATTTACTTCTCAAACTACCTGATATTGCTAGAATCTGAATATTTCGCATAAGCTCTATACCAAGTAGAATACTTGCTCTCAAATTGCTCTCAAAAGAGATCATTTCTTAGAATACGGGAAATTTTGGGCAAAGAACGTTAATATTTTTATTAATAAGAATAAAGTTTTGTAACTAAACGTGACTGCAACTCAACCATACAATATAAACACCGCCTCTAGTAACTGGCATTCTCTAAAGCCAATCTGGCAGGGAGGACAAGACGCTATTCAACAAGGATTACCTCACGACCAATTAGCACCTACTTGGCAGATGCTATTATTAGGCGATGGTTCTCCGACTCATCTTTTACAGTTACTAACGGGAGAAAGAACCGAGGTAGACGTGATTGATATGTCTTTAATTGGTAAACGGGATGATGGCGCACCCCATGAAATTGACGCTATTTCCGAACCTAGATTAAGACGACAGGTATGGTTACGCACTGCTTCAGGTCAAAGGTTAGCTTATGCTGCTTCTTGGTGGAATGCCAGTCATGTTGATGATTATTTACAAAATCGCTCGTTACCCGTTTGGCGGAGTTTATCGACTTTACACACTGAACTTTATCGAGATGTACGCGGAATTTGTTACGGCTATTCTCCAGATTTAGAGTCGGAATTTGGGCAAAAAGCACCATTTTGGGGTCGCCATTACTTATTTTGGCACGATCGCCAGCCTTTAACTTTAATCTATGAAGTATTTTCTCCCTATTTACAAAAATATTTAGGAGAAATGAGTAACAAATCTGCTACTTAGCGATTGTCTTAGTACTTTGCAAATGATAACAATCGATCGCGTCAAGTAATTCTTGAGGATTATCAACTAAATAGTCAGGTTGATATTCTTTTAAAATTTCTGCTGAATTGAAACCCCAAGCAACAGCAACTATTCCTACATTGATTTTTCTTGCTGATCTGATATCTCTAGTTTCATCCCCCACATAAATAATATCAGAGCTATTGAGGTGATTATCTTTAATTAATTGGTTAATAACACGATGTTTACCAAAAATAGCAGTACTAGAATATATGTAACTAAATAGAGAATTTAACTGATTTTTAGCTAAAAATACTTCTACATTTTCTTTAATATTTGAGGTAACAATCCCTAGAACATAACCACGGCTTTTTAATTCCCATAAAACCCGATCTATACCAGTAATAGGAGTAAGTCCAGCAATTTCTTTGCTCAACTCTAATCTTACCCGTCTGACTAAAAAAGGCAGTTTAAATATAGATATTTCTGAGCGTTTAACTATTTCACGAGAACTTAAATTCTTAATTAATAGCAATTCTTCTGAGTCTAAAGCCTTGTAACCGAATTCAGTAGACAATTGATTGGTAATATTGGCGATCGCTTGATAAGTATCAGCAATTGTACCGTCAAAGTCAAATAAAACTACCTTTGCAGTCATTGAATTTTCAATAAATATTATAGTAATTAGTACAGGGATTATAGTTAGTAAAAATTCAAATATAGCAGTTCTAAAATTTATGAATTAAATCTTATATTAACCATTCATAAAAGCTTAGATATAAGACTATAGTTCACCAAGTCAGAGTCAGCACCGCCTTGTCAAGGCGGTGCTGACTCTGACAAAAATTGTGAATTGCAATATTTATTTTTAGTAAACAATTAATTTTCTGTATTTAGATTAGCATGAGCATTACGTCGCCACATATTTGGCTTAATTCTTCTTAGGGCAGAAGCACGAAACCGTTGATCCCATTCCGCTTCAGAAATTTCAGCTAGTTCAGTTAATTGAGGCTTAATATTGCCAGAATAAGGCTGAAAATCACTAACATCGGTTTCTTGAGCAAAACGTTGATTCCAAGGACAAACATCCTGGCAAATATCACACCCTGCTACCCAACCAGATAAATTATTGGCAATTTCTGGAGGAAAATTTGCTTGACGATTTTCAATCGTATGGTAAGCAAGACAACGATTGGCATCTACTACATAAGGCTTAACAATAGCATTAGTAGGACAAGCCTCTAAACAACGAGTGCAAGTACCACAATGACTAGTATGAGGAGCATCAGGAGTTAATTCTATATTTGTTAAAACCTCACCCAAAAACACCCAGCTACCATACTTCCTTGTAATCATATTACCATTTTTGGCAATCCAGCCAAGTCCTGCCCTCTGCGCCCAAACTTTATCTTGGATCGGCGCAGTATCCACATAATAACGAGTTAAGATCGATTTGTCTTGCGATCGCAACCAGTTACTCAAAGCCTTAAGTTTGCTGCCCATGACTTTATGGTAATCTCTACCCCAACCATAACGAGAAATTTTGCCAATTCCAGGTTCATTAGAGTGCTGATGGGGAGTATAGTAATTTAAAGCTACAGCAATCAGGGATCGCACTTCGGGCAGACAAGCACGGATGTCTTCTCTCTTGGGACTTGTCATCCAGTCCATATCAGCTTGATAGCCTAAAGCCAACCAGTTTTTGAGATGTTCTACGGCATTATCTTGGTGGTTGTCTATAGCTGCAATTCCCACCAAATGAAAGCCAATGTCCTTGGCTGCTGCTTTGACTTGAGAACTAGTTATTGGCATTGGTAAGGTACTCTGGTGAGGAACATACTAGCAGCGAGATTCATCTTAGGACTGTACAATTAGCTTTTGAATCTCAAAATCCCCTATTTAAATTAATTTAATCATATTGCGATCACTATGAAATATGTTTACTCTTCTTTATTTACCCTATCTTTTTTAGCTGTTGGTAGTTTAACAGTGGTTAATGCTAAAGAAACTCATCAGTATCCAGCAGAATTTGTTCAAAATTACAATCAAGAGTGTATCCAAACTTCTATGGGAGAAGGATTAGATGAAGTAGGAGCTAAGAAATTATGTAAATGTACACTTAATAAGTTTCAACAACAATACAGTTTAGAAGAATTTAAAAAATTAACTGCTGCTTCAGCAACCGATCAACAGGCGCAGAATAATCTGGTTGAAGTCGGGCAGGTTTGTTTTGAACAAATTCTATATGAACAGTAATCAGTAATCACTGCTCAACTCCTTGAATAACGGGAGTAATACCTTCAGATTCAAAAGGTTGAGGATCGCCCTGCCAGTTAAAATCACTGATACGTAGACTAAAAGAGCCAATTTCTAAGACAGGGTTGTAGCGTAGGGTAATATTGTGAGTTCGGCGACTATATTCCAAGAGATAATCGGTACTAATTTCGTCATTATCGTTAAGATCAACTTCAGTCTGAAATCCCAGACGAATTGGCCCATAAATCTGTTGAGTAATTCCTACAGCCAAAGTTTGGCGATCTACTAAACGGTCAAATAGGAAGGGTGATTCATCCCCTCGGATATTTTGAGCATAGCTCAATTCAAATCCTGTATAGTCTAACCAAGAACGGGAAAAATGACCTAGTTGTCCTTGGATGCCGATCTTACCTTCTAAAGATAGTTGAGTATCGCTGTTGCTATAGAAACTGCTTACTCCTGAAACCTCAGTAAATAATTCAAGATAGGGAACTACGGTAATAGGAGTGTAACGCAGTCCTTGTTTGGGAGTATTAACTAAAGCTGTACCCGACCAAATAGGAAAGGTTTTATTTAGAAATATGGCTCCCTGATAACGAGTGAGATTAATCCGATCATTGTCTCGATCAGCAGCCAATAAATCCTGGCGGTCAGTGTCAGCATTGATATTTTGAATTGAAGCTTGATAACTAAAATTGATACCAGTATTACCTACTGTCATCCGAGGAGAAGCAATCACGCCCCCAATACTAGATGTTACCGTCTGAAAACCCAACGAGCCATTAAACAAGCGATCGCGATAGTTGTATTCTAGATCCAAGGTGTAGGGATTATCTAGTTGACCTACTGTTTGCTGGATACCCACTTTGGCACGTAAATTATCTTCTAGCTCGTTAAAATCAAAACTACTGAAATTTAAATTTGCCTCGAAGTTAGTTCTAGGAGTAAAAACTGCCTCCAGATTATTTTTTAAACCAAAGGCTGCGGAATTAAATATTCCTCCTTGGTCAGACTCACTAAAACGAAAAGTAGTAGGAAACAAAGCCCTCTGCCAAAAATATTGTGGAGTAATTTCCCAGTTAAATGTTTCCCCATTCGTAATTCTCCAGGTGCGTTCAATATACAAACCCCCTCTTTCTTCGCCATCAAAACCCAAATTAAATAATCCTGGTTGACTGGGACGACCATCAAAGACAAAACCACTAGCTAATAGGGGAATAGAAAAGCTATCGTCAATTACCACACGGGATTTAGTAGTCGAAAGTTTATTTCTCAGAGTATCTAATCTTTGAAAAGTAGCAGTTTCAGCCCGTAATTCTAGTTCGGGTGGCGAGAAAGGGTCATTAGTCAGGCGTAAATTTTTGGCTGACCAAGTATCCGCTTCAAAATCAACTCTGTCAGCTTGAAACCGCAGACGGTTAATAGTCCCACTACTGGAGTTATCTGTTTGCAATAAATCACTACCCCTAGTACTGCCAATAGTCGCGTCAAGCCCTGTTGTCCCCGTAACATTAGTTAACGGTTGTTCAGTCAGCAGGCGATCGCTCAAAGCTCGATCTAAAATTGTTGATTCTGGTGCTAATCTTTGCTCTAAATCTGTATCTTGCTTGAGACTGGGTTGATAAATTTCGCCTCCCGCATTAACAATAATTCCCCGATCGGCAACTAAATAATATTCAAATTTTTCCCCTCGCAGTACTTGTTCCCCTCTTTTAAGTACGACGTTACCTTGGGCGACGGCAATTCGATCAGCTAAATTAATCTCCAGGCGATCGCTAGTCATAACTGACTGGGCAAAACGCATCACTACCTTCCCTTCCGCAGTAATTACTTGCCTTGGTTGATCGTATTCCTGGCGATCAGCAATTACTTCAATTACTTCTACTTGGTCAATAGGAATCGCTGCCCAATTAGGATCTGTTATTGGTATGGAAAACTCTCTAATCTCTCCTTGACGTTCTTGAGTAATTAAATTACGACCTGGTTTGATAGTAATTGCTGAATTTGGCTGGGGTTGATGTGAATTATTAAATAAATTACTTGCTTTATGGTGTATTGGCGGAATTTCTGAAGCTAACAAAGGTAATTGAGGTAAAAACATCCATAAAATTATTCCAGCATAATACCGCACAAAATTCACCATACTTTTCAGTTTGGGTTAACCTATAACAACGAAGTCAGAAGTCAGAAGAGTTGGGGACTTGGAGACTTGGAGACTTGGAGACTTGGGGAGATTTAGCACAGTGTATCACCTCGTCTCCCGTTGCTCTTTAATTCCTATTTCCTATTTCCTATTTCCTATTTCCTATTTCCTACTTTTGTCACTGTTCATTACTAATCCCTCGTGATTTTAACAGGCGCAAACGCTTTTTACGAGCAATTTCTTGTAAATCTACATTGCGATCAGTTTCATCGACAATTTCCCCTGTTAAGACCTCCAAAACATCTTCTAAGGTCACAACTCCAGCTACACCACCATATTCGTCTAATACTACTGCTAGATGTTCGCGGTTATCTTGAAATACCTTGAGAAGTTTATCCGCGCGGTTAGTTTCAGGGACAAAATGCACAGGACGCTTGAGATCGTTAATTTGGCGATCGCCATTTCCTTCAATCATAGCTGTCAGCAGTTCATCTTTTAGTACTAAACCTGTTACATTATCAATATTTTGATCGATAACTAAGATACGGGTATGTTGCGATCTAATAATGTCCTGCTGGCATTCAGTTAAAGTTTCCTCCCCTCTAAGATAGGTAATAATAATCCTAGGAGTCATCAAATCTGAGGCATTGAGGTCATTTAACTGAAATACCCTTTGAATCATTTCCGCTTCGTCATCTTCAATCACTCCTTCTTGAAACCCAATATTAGTTAGAAATTTAATTTCTGCTTCGTCAGTAGTCGGCAAATTATTGCCTTGAGTAAAGGGAGAAGTAGCGAATTCTAATAATAAAACTAAAGGAGTAAAAATTATCGTCAGAAATTTAACAGGAATCGCCACCAATAAACAAATTGACTCCGCATAGCGTTGACCAATGGTTTTAGGGGCAATTTCGCCAAAGATAATAATTAAAAAAGTCAAAATTCCCGAACAAACACCTAACCAAGGATTACCTAACTCCTTAGTAACAAGATTACCGACGATAATACTACCTACAATGTTAAAAATATTGTTGAGAATAACAATAGTGGCGATCGGGCGATTAATCTTGAGACGAATACTTGCTAAAGCGAGAGCAGCAGGCTTTTTTGATTGAGCCAATTGTTTGACTTTAATGGGAGAGATAGATAGTAGTGCTGCTTCTGCTCCCGAACAAAAAGCTGAACCAGATAGAAGTGTGATGACGGCAATAATCAAAGCAAGCATATAACAAAATAATGATTTAATAAACTTCTGGCGTGAAGTCGGGGAACAGAGAACAGTAATAAAATTTTACGACTTGAGTCTGTAAATTGATTATTTTTTTACTTTTACGCCTAAGTCTAAAGTCTAATCTAAAAATAAACCCCCAACGGCGAGCATCTACTCCAATATTTCGACGATTCCTGTTTGACCATTAATTTTTACTCGTTGACCATCTTTAAATAGTTTGGTGGCATTGGCAAGATCCATGACCGCAGGAATATTATATTCTCTAGCGACAATCGCCCCATGAGACAAACGACCACCTACTTCGGAAATTAATCCCCCTGCGCGAGCTAATAGAGGCGACCAGCCAGCATCAGTATAAGGAACGACAATAATTGTCTGAGTATCGATCTGGGCAGAATCTCGCAGACTGGAGATAATTTTAATTATTCCTTCTATTTGACCAGAACTAGTGCCAATTCCCTGAAATTTAAGTTGTGAATCGGTAATTATAGGAGTTATCCAAGCGGAAGCTTCAGGCTGACCATAGACTAATTTTGGTATAGAAGTTAATTGTTTTTCTCTCAACCATTGTTCTGATCTCTGTTCAATTAGTTGCGCTGTGTGTTCTCTGAATTGACTATCGGAATCTGTCACCAAAGCAACGATTTCTTCAAGCTTAAAGAAAAAGATATCTTCAGTCTGGTTAATCAAACCAATCTCAACCCACTGTTGCGCTAGTGCCACAAAACTCCACCGTAGATGGGCTAGCAATCTATTGTAAATATCACCCACTTGAACTTTTAGATCGAGTCTTTTTTGCACTCTTTTAGCTTTCCAAGATTGAGCGGAGATGGGAGGTGATAACTGAGCTTGTTTAGCACCATGAGCATCAAAGAAAAACCGTGTAAACATATCTCTTGAAATAACTGGTTTATCCTGCCAACGGGGAACTGCAATATCAGTCGCTGCCTCACTTAAATAGCCATATTTCTGTAACCAAAGATTAAATCGCTCCATAATGCTTGTACCTTCAGGATTTTCCGCAATGTGAGCAAACAGAGAAGCGGAGGAATCGAAGGTGATTTTTTCAGTAGCCAATAATTTACGTGTTTCTGATGCAACTGCTGCTAAGGTTTTCACCGCTTGGATTTCAGGAGTTTGGCTATGATCTAATTCGGTGTCAGATACTTGTAAAATTGCGCTGCGGATCGCCAAGCTGAGGGGAGCAAGAATGTTATAGTAGGTAACTTTATCGAGTAATCCCAAAATAGTATTGATTCTGGCAATAATTTCTATGGGAGATAACTCTGCTATAGGCTGGGTTTCGAGATCAAATAAAATGGGTGTAAATAGTTGAGTGCGATCGCTCTCGAAATCTCTACCTAATCTCCACTCACGTTTAAACAACCTCCAGAGTCCAGGTAAGTTTCTGATGGTAGACATTAAAGGAGGCTTGCTAAATTTTTCACCTCTGGTTAAAAACTCCAAACTTTCTGGGGGTAAACCCATACGGCGGAAGATTGTACCTAACAAGGTGACATTAAAATAAGCACTGGCAAAGTGTAGAGTCGCAGTCTGTTCAAAGTTTAAATCTTTAGCGCGATCGCCCAACACGATGGTAAATAATTTACCCCAAACACCGCAGGTAAGAGGTTGATTGATCGACCAGGTTAAAGGACGGATTTTGCCTGGAATTACTTCTGCCGCAATACGTCTTGTCCAAAGCGGTTGTAGGGTAGTAATTGGACGTACTTGTAAGAGCCAGATCTTTTCACCGTCATAAGTCCATTCAAGATCTTGAGGAATACCGTCAAATAACTCTTCCATCTCTCTAGCTAGTAGTGCTACAGATTCGATGATGTCCTGGGGAATATTTGTAGCTTCTTGAGTAAAATTTTCCTGAATTACACTGATGGTTTTATCCATCGGTAATTCAGCGGTTAATGAGGGTTCAAAGATCGAGACACGATATCTTTGGGGCGACAATTTACCCGAAACAATTTTGGTTGCTTGACCAGAAAGGGCTTCAATCATTACGGTATCATTATATCGATCTACAGGATCGCGACTAAAAGCGACTCCACTGTACATCCCTGGAATTTGTTTTTGAATTAAAACTGCGATTGACTCTGTTGCCTGATGATGACGACGACGATATTCTACCGCACTATTTTGGAGATAAGAATTTTGACAGTTAATGATCGCTGTTGCTAATTGTTCACGATTGGTAACATCTAAAATACTCAAATACTGCCCTGCTGCGGAGACTGTGGAAGTATCTTCCCCAATTGCCGAAGAACGAACAATTAAAGGGGATTCAGGAGTAGGATTTAAAGTGGTTACGAGGTTTTGAAAATCTTCCCCTGGACGCAATATCCAGCCATCGGCAACAGGATAACCCTGTCGTTTGAGTAACGAGAGGTTAGCTGCTTTAGCACCTACCTGACTAGCTTTTAATTTACTGTTTAAAGTAACGATATTGGTATCTCCCTGAAAAAAACGAAACATTTTATTGGTATTTGCTTGTCCTGTAGTCCCAGCTAAATCTAAATCATCGGGTATATTTTGATAGATCCAGGCTAACAAACTAGCTAAACCCAAGGTAGCAAAAGCATATTCTGGTTGATTAGGGTTACGTAAACCGATAATTACTACCAGTAAGACTAATGCGCCATATTTACCTAGGGTGCGATCGCGAATAATGGTAAAACTAATAAAACTAACTAAGCACACAAGTCCCGCAGCGATCGGATCATGAGTAACAATTCCCCAAACAGCATTGGTTGTGCCAGCACTCTTCCCCAGCCAATAACGTCCCATTACCAAAGCAATAATGGCTAAGATTTCCCACACTGAACCAGTCGGGAAAAAAGCTCTAGTTAATAGTACAGCCAGGATACCTTTAGCTGCTTCGGAGAGGACAGCACAAACTCCTGTCAGTTTACCTCCGTGATAAAATGCTGCCGAGACTGAAACGTTACCAGTTCCTAACTTACTGAGTTGACGACCAGTCAGGCTATAGGTTATCCAGTCTATAAGAGGTAGTCCGCCCAACAAAGGACAAATAATAAAAACAGTTAGCGAACCCCAAATTGGTGTCAGGTTCATTATTATGCAAAAATTTTGATTATTAATTTACCAAGATAATAACTTTATTGACCTATTTTACTGAGTTTTTTAATCCTATTTTTGGGAAAGTGTCGCTACGTTTAATTATTATTCATTGTCAGCAGCAATAGCTTGTTGTCCCTGGGCAGAAAAAGCGTGTCCCAAAAAGGCTTCTACTTCTAAACTAGCGGGTTCTTGATAAGCATAAGACAATCGTGTTTGATCGTCTATTGCCTTTTGATTAGGATCGAGACTACCTGGAGTTACAATTACAATTACCAAACCTGCTGCTTGTTCTTCAATATTTAGAGGGCGATCAATGGCAGCTATGTCTATTTTACCCGAACGCAAAAGCTCTATTCCTGTTTCACTACCATCAGCATTGGTATTAACAACTGTGCCTGGAAATTGCTTTTGAAAACTTTTTTGCAAAGCTTGATTAATTTGTAGCATCTGCGTTGAACCATTAATACTAATGGAAGTCCCTTGGGGGACTATGCCTGGATCAGAAAAACTAGATGACGAAATTTCTTGAGTAGCAGTTTGACTACTTGCAGACTGTAAATCAGACTGAAATTTTGCTGATACATTATCGTTATCTACATCTTCATGATTACTGATGTCTATTTTAAAGATTAATGTTAATCCTAACCCTACAACTATTGCTGTCGATATAAGAGCCAACACGACAGGCAATACATCATTTTTTTTAAACATAAAAAATATTACAAAATATAGCAGTTTCTAATAATTAAGTAGAAAAAATTATTTTCTGTTCTCTTTATTTATCTTTATTTCCTGACTATTGCGATATGTATCGTATATCAATAAAATTATATGATTATTAATAATGGCAATTATTTTATCTTAATCGGTAAAATATAGAAACTATTTTTGCATTAATTTAACAAGTAATTATATTTACAATAGTTAATAATTATTGTGTTGTAGACTATGCTTGCGACCCAAAATTTTGTATAATCGCTGTTTCTGACGTTATCGAGTGACAGGTACTCTGTCGTTGAACAGCAGAGCCTGCTGTCACCGCCTTCCTCGGTCACCAGTAACTAGCAAATTTCAGTAAATCTAGAGCAAAAGAGCAAATTAAAGTAAAAGTAATGCGATCGCCAAACAACCCACGTCGGACGAAAATTGTCGCTACAGTAGGTCCTGCAACACTTAACCCAGATATTCTGCGCCAGTTAATCAAAGCAGGAGCAACCACTTTGAGAATTAACTTTTCTCATGGTACACAACAAGATCATCAAAAAGCGATACGTCTCATCCGCCAGACAGCTTTTGAACTGGATCAACCAGTCGGCATTCTCCAGGATTTACAAGGACCAAAAATTCGCTTGGGTAAGTTTGCTAGCGGTAAAATCAACCTCAAAAAAGATGATCTTTATACTCTAACCAGTCGTCAGGTAGAGTGTACTCAAGAAATAGGTTATATCAGTTACGAAAAACTAGCTGAAGAAGTACCTGAAAATGCGGTTATTTTGCTAGATGATGGCAAGGTTGAAATGAAGGTTGAAAAAATCGACCTAGCTAATCAAGATTTACATTGTCGAGTGGTTGTCGGGGGAGATCTGTCAAGTAATAAGGGAGTAAATTTTCCTGGGGTTTGTTTATCAGTCAAAGCCTTAACCGCTAAAGACCGTGAAGATTTGATGTTTGGCTTAGATCAGGGAGTTGACTGGATTGCTCTGAGTTTTGTCCGTAACCCTCAAGATATTTTAGAAATTAAAGATTTAATTGCCAGTGCGGGTAAGTCGATTCCAATTATCGCTAAGATTGAAAAACATGAAGCGATCGAGCAAATGGATGCCATTCTTTGCCTCTGCGATGGGGTAATGGTAGCCAGGGGAGATTTAGGTGTAGAATTACCTCCTGAAGATGTACCGATTCTCCAGAAGCGTCTAATTGCCACAGCTAACAAATTGGGAATACCAATTATTACTGCTACCCAGATGCTAGATAGTATGGTCAATAATCCTCGTCCTACCCGTGCGGAGGTATCTGACGTTGCCAATGCTATTTTAGATGGTACAGATGCAGTCATGTTATCAAATGAAACGGCTGTAGGTAAATATCCCGTAGAAGCTGTAGAGACAATGGCAACTATTGCTTGTCGAATTGAACAAGAGCAACAAACAAACAATATTAAAAAAACTAAACGTTCAATTACCCATGCTATATCTGCTGCTGTCGGTCAAATTGCCTCCCAGCTAGATGCAGCAGCGATTATGACCTTGACTAAAACTGGTGCAACTGCCCGTAATGTTTCTAAATTTAGACCTAAAACACCGATTTTGGCGATCACTCCTCATGTACACGTCTCTCGCAGATTGCAATTAGTATGGGGGGTCAAGCCTTTGTTAGTGTTAGATCTGCCCTCCGCAACCCAAACTTTCCAAGCAGCAATTAATGTTGCTCAAGAAAAAGGGTGGCTATCGGCTGGAGATTTAGTCGTGATGACAGCAGGAACTCTTCAGGGAGTGGCTGGCTCAACAGATTTAATTAAAGTTGAGTTGGTGAAAGCAGTTTTGGGCGAAGGTTCAGGAATAGGACAGGGAGCAATTAGTGGTAGAGCTAGGGTAGCTCATAGTGCTAGAGATATCAATGACTTTAATCCAGGGGAAATATTAGTAGCTCCTGCAACTAATGCCCAATTTGTTGATATTATTCGTCAAGCTTCAGGAATTATCACCGAAGAAGATAATTTAACTAGCCATGCTGCCGTTATCGGCTTGCGTTTGGGTATTCCTGTAATTGTTGGATTTAAAAATGCAACTGAAGTTATCCGTGAAGGAGCAATTTTAACAGTAGATGCCAAACGGGGTATTGTCTATTCGGGAACAGTTAGTGAACAGTGAACAGTCATCAGTCATCAGTCATTAGTCATCAATAAGTTGTGTTGTATTCTAAAGCAAAACGAACTAGCTCAATGCGGTTATTTTTTTCAGATTTACGCAACAAACTACTGACATATTTTTCGATCGTACGGTGAGATAGGTGGAGTCGTTGACCAATTTCAATGTTAGAACAACCATCCATTAACAGTTTGAGAACTTCTTGTTCTCTGGAAGTTAATTTCAATTTCGCCTGTAGTTGCTGATGCTTAAATTTGGCGACTGCATCTTGACTAGCTAAGGAGGAATGTAAATTAATTTCTGGTGGCTCGTTTTGGTTGCCTTGAGAAAACCTTAATTCCGAATGGACAATTTGCGATCGCTCTAATAAATTGCGAATTACTGCTCCTAGTTCCTCTATTTCAAAGGGTTTGGGCAAATAAATATCACATCCCACCTGATAACCTCGGATACGGTCGTTCATCTCTTTACATTCGGTTAACAGGATTACTGGTAAAAGACGATATTGAGGTAGTTGACGAATATTTTTGACTAACTCATAACCATCTTTTTCGGGCATCTTAATATCGGAAATTAACAGATGAGGATGATACGTCTCTAACATTGCTAGAGCTTCTTTGCCGTTTTCGGCGGTAATGACTGAATATCCCAATAGTTCTAAATAGTCACTGACAGATAAGCGAATTCCTAAGTCATCTTCGGCAATTAAAATTAATAAAGGCATAAGCTTTAGCGTGCTATTTACGCCTATTCACTTTTAAGTTTATTGTATATTAATATTTTCTTTATATTTTAGGAACTTCTTGGGGATAGATTTACAGAGTATATAAATTTTGTAATTATGAATTCAGAATTACCACAATTATCTCAACTGTCGACTGCTGGGTCATCACAAAAACTCTTAATATGTCTGGGACGTAGTTGTCGTAAATACAACTCTCAACAAGTGTTTACTAACTTTCAACAAAATTTGCCCTCAGACATCGAATTAATTCCTGTAGCTTGTCTAGGTCAATGCGGTAATGGCCCGATGGTTTTAGTGGAATCAGATCAGACGTGGTATTCGGAAGTTCATCCCGATGAAGTTGCCACAGTTATTAAACAACATCTGATTGAGAAATCTCCCGTTAAAGTCATGCTTTATCCCAAATTTCATCCTTAAAGGCTAAAACATAAGAGTTGTCAAAATTACTTGATGATAGTATTTCTTACAATTGGAATAACTAGATATTTAAACTTTTAAACGTTCTTTTGGTGAGATGACAATTCAATGGCTACTAAACCTCCTTCTAATGGTAATAATGCTCGCTCGCCCATTAGTAAAGCTGTCACCCAAGCAGTACAAAACTTCCAGGCAAAAGTTAACTTTAATCCTGCCAATTTTCAACCAGGTAAAGCAACTGCTGAATTAAGAATCAAGGAAGCTAAGGGCAAAGAACAAATTTACCCTCTAGTGGGCGATCGCTATACTCTAGGACGTAGTTCTAGTTGTGATATTAGTATCCGCAACCCAGTAGTCAGCCAAACTCACTTAACTATTAAACGCAATCGTAAACAGCCTCGTTCTTTTATTATCCAGGATGAACAATCGACTAACGGAATATATCGGGGTAAACGACGGTTTAAATCTTTCTCTCTCTTTCATGGCGAAAGCTTTACTTTGGGTCCTCCAGAATTAGCAACAGGTGTTACCGTCAAGTACTATAATCCTCCGCCATTGTGGTTGTATATTATCCGTTATTCTCTTTATAGCCTGGTCGGAATTTTGGGCTTGATATTATTGCTACTGAGTATTGAATGGTTAAAAGTTCCTGTTTACCCGATACCCAAAGAATCAACTCTGCCTGTGGTAGTTTATGCTCAGGATGGCGAAACACCAATTAATCCTACTGCCCAAAATAACACTCACCGTGAATTGCCAAATCTCTCAGATTTTTCCCCTTATCTACCCCAAGCTTTAATTGCTTCTGAAGATAGCCGCTTTTATTGGCATTTTGGAGTCGATCCCATTGGCATTGCTAGAGCAGTTGTAATTAATATTACTTCGTCTGAATTACGGCAAGGAGCAAGTACTTTAACTCAACAATTAGCCCGTAGTCTGTTTCCAGAAGTGGGTAGAGAAAATACAGCTAGCCGTAAAATTCGGGAAATGATCGTGGCGTTAAAGCTGGAGACTTTTTATAGTAAAGATTTTATTCTTAAGACCTATTTAAATCGTGTCTATTTGGGAATTGGAAGTTATGGTTTTGAAGATGCTGCCCAGTTTTATTTTGAAAAATCGGCTGCTGATCTCGATCTTTCCGAAGCTGCTACTTTAGTGGCAATTTTACCTGCCCCCAATTCCTACAACCCTGTTAAAGATTATGATACGGCGGTGGGTTTACGCAATCGTATTATCGATCGCATGGTCAAAATGGGTATGGTAGATCCAACAGAAGCAGATCGAGCAAGACGATCGCGCATTGAAGTTAGCCCTCAAGCCCGTGAAACTTTTTCGAGTACTGTTGCCCCTTATTTTTATAGTTATGTTCTCGATGAACTGCAAACATTATTAGGTTCAGAGGTGGCACAGGAAGGTAACTTTATTGTCGAAACTGCTTTAGATCCACAACTACAACAACAGGCTGAAACTGCCCTCGAATATTCTATTGATAATGATGGCGATCGCTTTAACTATTCTCAAGGGGCGATCGTGACTCTTGATAGTAGAAACGGTAATATTCTGTCTTTAGTTGGGGGAGTTAATTACGATCAAAGTCAATTTAATCGAGTAATTCAAGCAAAAAGACAACCAGGTTCGACTTTTAAGATTTTTACCTATGCTGCTGCCCTTGAACAGGGTATTGATCCTGAGACGGAATATTCCTGTGATCTTTTGCTTTGGCAGGGACAAGAATATCGTGGTTGTGAACGTAGTAGTGGGGATATTGATATGTATCAAGGAGTAGCACAGTCAGAGAATGTTACTGCCTTAAGAGTTGCCCAAGAAGTGGGTTTAAACCAAGTGATCGATGTAGCCAAACGTCTGGGTGTCTCATCTCCCTTAGTTGAAGCCCCTGGGTTGGTAATTGGACAAAGCGAAACCAACGTTTTAGAAATGACTGGTGCTTATTCAACTATTGCCAATGACGGTATTTGGAATAAACCTCACGCTATTAATCGCATTCTAGACGGTAGTGACTGTAAAGATGCTAGCGATCGCGATAGCTGTCGAGAAATCTATAATTTTGACGACGACAAGCAAACTGTTCGTGATGCCATTGCCCAAGATGTTACCGATCAACTGACTGAGATGTTGCAGCTAGCAGTAGAAGATGGCACAGGCAAAGCTGCCTATATCGATGGAGATGAAGCAGGTAAAACTGGCACAACTGATAATAGCGTCGATCTCTGGTTTATTGGCTATGTACCAAAACAAGATTTGGTAACAGGTGTGTGGTTAGGTAACGACGACAATTCCCCCACTACGGGTAGTAGTTATCAAGCAGCTAGTCTCTGGGGTAGATATATGAAACAAGCTATTGATAATTGATAATTGATAATTGATAAAAAACGATAAGTTCAGGATATAGCTCAACCTATCGTTTGTATGGTGTGAGGAAATTGGGATATTTACTTAAATGAAACCTTTAAGATTCAGGTAAAACACCGACTTTTACGTTCATATCTAGCCGTTTGTCATCTCTTTGCAAATTTAGAGCCAGTTGTTTACCGATTTCAGTTTTTTCTACTGACTGTTGTACCTCATCAGGAGTTTTAACTGACTCACCTGCAATTTTTTTGATGATATCCCCCGATTTTAAGCCTGCATTATCGGCTGGGGAATTAGGAACGACATCGACAATTAATATACCTTTATCGGCACTGACATCAAGATTCATTTGATTTTTTAGTTGCTGTTTTAATTCGGGGGTAATTTCTGCCATCTGAATTCCCAAGAAAGGATGATCCGCTTTACCCTTAGCAATTAAGTCTTCAGCAATATTTTGGGCAGTATTAATAGGGATAGCAAAGCCAATACCTTGAGCATTTTGAATGATGGCGGTATTCATCCCAATTACTTCACCTTGAGCATTTAGTAAAGGGCCTCCAGAATTACCAGGATTAATGGCAGCATCGGTTTGAATAAAACTGACTCGTTTATCGGCAACACCTACTTGTGCGCTACTTCTGCCAGTAGCACTGACAATACCAGTAGTAACAGTATTATCTAAACCTAGAGGATTACCGATCGCAATCGCCCATTCTCCAGGTTGTAGTTGTTCGGAGTCACCAAAAGTAACCGCAGGTAAATTTTCAGCGTTTATTTTAATTACTGCTACATCGGTCAAGGAATCACTACCCATTACTTTTCCTTCCAAGGTGCGTCCATCTTTGAGAGTGACTTTAACTTGGTCACTACCGTCTACAACGTGCGCATTGGTGAGAATTAAACCATCAGAACTAACAACAAATCCTGAACCAAAACCTCGTTGAACTTGTTGGTTAGGAATATTAGGTATCTGATCGCCAAAGAATTGACGGAAGAAAGGATCGTTCAACATAGGAGATGTGTTAGTTGATACAGTCCGAGAAGCATCAATACGCACCACAGAATTACCTACGTTTTGTACTACTTGACTGACATAGTTTTGTGGTACAGCGATCGCTGGTTCTGTTGTTTCTCTTTGTACTACATTAGTTGCTTTGTTAGCTGTCTCAACATTGTTGGTTTGTTGAGTAATGTTTTTTTCTTGGGCAATGCTTTGTGAACTATTAATTAAATAATTACCTCCCAAGGCTACACCTCCACCTAAGAGAACCAGGGATAAAGAGGTTGTTGCCCGTTTCCAGAATTGAGATTTGGTCATAGGTCTAAATCTTAATAAGATTACTAATACCGTTATGAGAAGTTATAAGTGATTCAAGGTTAGTTTATTTGTACTAACTATTTAATTGCAAAAAATAGGTTTTTGAATTTTGCTTTTTCAAATGAATGATATTTTTAATGTAAATAGAGAATGTGTCTTTTTTGTGACTTTTGATTGGATTTTCAATGTTGTTTTGTGTGTCTGTATAGTTTGATGACTGATGACTATTCATCCGATGCTTCACTCAAGCTAGCCATTTCAGGACTACTACTGGTTAAGTCCTTGACCTGATTAACTAGCGTCGCAGTTTGAGTTAAAACTTCAGCAGTAGAAGGATCTGGTTGACGAAACAGGGCAATTAGACCTTGTTCATAATTAGAAGCGATCGCCAAAAAAGCCCCAGCTAAAATATAAATTGGCAATGGCAACATAAACTGTTTGAGCCAAATACTAAATTCCGCTAAAACAAACAAAATTCCTACTCCAACTAACCACGCTTTGAGCATTACATCACCTTTTTCCTAACACCAAAAAATAATTTTATATTAATTAATTCTTACTTCAGCCTTATCCTTTATCCGTCATTCCTGTTCAGATTACCATCCCCAACTACCTGTAATGCCTTTAAATGGCCCTACTATATCTTGAGTAATCCAGCCACCATAAAAATCTCCTGGTTGAGCTTGAACTAGTTCCCCATTAACATAGCAACCATCCATTTTACTGGGATAAAAAGCGACATAATTTTTAATGGCTGCAAAATCAGCGTTAGGTTCGGCATAATACCAAGCTGCATTAGTTACCTGTCGATCTTTGACTTGAAGATTGTAATAATTAGCAAATCCTTTCCATTCACAAAATGATCTTTGAGAATTGGCTGGTTGAAGATATTCAGTTTTAATATCTTGTGGAGGAAGGTAATAAACAGGAGGATGACTAGTTTCTAATACTCGATAGGTGTTGCAACTGTCAGCAATCGTAATGTCATTAAAAACAATTTTAATCTGCTTAGATGAAGGTTCTAAAAGCGGTGGACGGGGATAATCCCAAACTGATTCTTGTCCTGGTTGTGGTTGAATTCGCTCTGGATAATTCATTTTTTGCAAAAACTCGGTATATTATCTTTGTTTTAGCATGATGATGATTACTTTGACGTGAACGGTACTCCGCCTTGAAAAGGCGGAGCCTGCGTTCACTGCCTTCCGCAGTGACTACTCCCGTGGGGTAAACCCGCACGGGCTTCTTCTAACCTCGCGATTAGACTCTGAAAATAAGAAGGTTGAAACAAAGATTTTGATTAAATAATTATCAATTATCAATTATCAATTTTCCATTGATAAAGTTGCTCAAGTTTACTGGCAGTTATTTGAGTCACAGGAATTACTTTCGTTGTGGCTGGAGTTAACAACAAATCTTGGTATTGAGCAAAGGCTAAATTATCTAAATTGATTGGAATATCTATAGCAGGTTGAGTTACCAGTAGATTTCGGATCTCAGTAGACATTGTTTGTCTTACCTCAGAAGTTAAGGGACTATTAATTGTACCCAGGCGCATATAAAAGTCATTATCTAGCGCGTCGGCAGCCGTATGATATTTATGCAAAAGATTGAATTTCTGTAAGTGACGACGTAAATTATCTATCTCTAAAGAAACACCTTGATTTGCCCATGACCAACCAATGATCACTGGTATAGTTTGATTTGCTCCTGGTTGAAGTTGAAAGGAGCGAAAATAAGGATGTTGCTGCCAACTAAGAAAATTATAATTATGAGTGCGATCGTAACCTCCGAAGCGAATAGTTAAGGGTAAATCAACTTGAGTTTGTAAATAGTCAATTAAACTAGTAAAGTTGATAGGTATAGTTTCGGCTCGACGTTCATAAAACCATTTATTAATTACTCCTAACTTAGTTTTTAAACCTTCACAACCAATGATTGTCCCGTGAACTTGTTCTAATTGATAGGGAATGAATTGTTTCCCAATGAGTTTGTGATTAGCTAAATATGTTTGCAGTTGTTTAATTAAGGCATTTAGCTTTGGTGGTTTGTCACCATAAAAAGCCACTAAACTAACATTAGGAAGATCTGATATTGCTAAATAATTGGTAGTTGACATTAATTAGCTAAAAAAATTAAGCATAACAGACAGGAACAATATCAAGATACTTTTCCCCATACATAGTTGGCCTAAGAGGACACTCGGGAGTTGGCCAATGACTGCGATCTTCATAAACATAAAGTTGGTGTTTATCAGGTAATGAATCGGAACTAATTTTGTCAACTTTACTAAAATAAGGTTTATAGCGATCAAAATAGTCTAAACCAGGCGCACGAACGTGATATTCTTCGTAGGGATTTGGTTCAGGGTATTCAATAGTTGTTTCTGCCACTAATGGCACTGGTAAAATAGCTATACCATTAGGTTTTAAAATCCGACGAATTTCGGAGATTGCCTGAAGATCATCGTAAATGTGTTCTAAAACATGGGAAGCAAAGATAAAATCATAGCTTTGCTCGGCAAAGGGAAGATTTTGTAAATCAACCTGGTGATCGACATCGGACATATAAAGATCGGCTGTCTCATATTTCCCAAATCTAGCCGCAAAATAGTTGCGAAAAAACACTTCGGGAGCAAAATGCAGCATGGTTAAATTAGCAGGATCTAGACTTTTTAATAGCCGCTCAACTACTAAATATTGCAGGCGATGTCTTTCCAAAGCACGGCACTTAGGACATTGGGCGTGTTTACGGGTACTAGTAGGAGGGTGAACATCTTGAAATGCACCAGTGTAATTACATACAGGACAATTAAATTGTTCTTTATTAAGATGTTGTAGTTTAAAGAGCCAGGCGATCGCCGATTTTTTTAGTTGTCGTGCTTGATTTGTGAAATTCATTAAATGTGATTCAATATTTTGAATATATGGTATTTTTACTTAATTACTCAATAATAAAGATTGACAAGTTAAATTTCAGACTAATTAGTGTCAAAATCTAGCCAAGACTCTGCACAGACTAAATATCAAGATTATTTTAATACAGCTCATTTAAAAACCAATTTAAAACAGCGATCTGTGCGTGGTGGTGCTGTTACTATTGTTGCCCAAGCAAGTAAATTTATTCTTAAATTCGGTTCGACGGCAATACTTGCTCGTTTACTTACCCCTGAAGATTATGGTCTAATCGGCATGGCGACGGTAGTAGTAGGATTTGTTGAGTATTTTAAGGATCTAGGTTTATCAACAGCTACTATTCAACGATCGCAAATTAATCATCAACAGGTTAGTACTTTGTTTTGGATTAATTTAGGAGTTAGCTTGCTGGTAGCTTTAGTTGTAGCTTTACTAGCTCCAGCGATCGCTCATTTTTATCATGAACCTCGCTTACAGCTAATTACCCTGGGTTTGGCAATTAATTTTATTTTTGGCGGTTTAACGGTACAACACCAAGCACTATTAAGACGACAGATGCAGTTTACCAGCTTGGCAAAAATTGAAGTGGTATCAATGGTAGTGGGAGTAATTACTGCCATTATGGCTGCTTACTATGGATTGCAATATTGGGCATTGGTTTTGATGCTCATGGGCACGGCAATTAGTAATGCTATTGGCGTTTGGATTGCTTGTGGTTGGCGACCTGGATTACCTAAACGTCATTCGGGAGTCAGTTCAATGCTGGCTTATGGTGGTAATTTAACTGGCTTTAGTTTGGTTAATTATTTTTCCCGTAATTTAGACAATTTATTGATTGGTAAGCGTTGGGGTTCAGAACAGTTAGGACTCTATGCTCAGGCTTATAAACTATTGCTGTTACCAATTCAGCAAATTAATAACCCAATTAATGCTGTAGCATTACCAACTCTTTCTAGTTTGCAAACTGAACCCCAAAAATATAGTCGGTATTATTACAAAGCAATTTTATTAATTACCACTCTAGGAATGCCAATCGTGGCATTTATGTTTGTTGATGCCGATAAAGTGATTTTATTGATGTTAGGTCAACAGTGGCTTGGTGCAGTACCTTTGTTTCAGTTTTTAATGCCAGCAGCTTTTGTGGGAACTTTTAATGTTGCCCCAGGATGGGTATATCAATCTCTAGGCAGAACAGACCGCCAATTCTTTATTGGTACAGTCATGGCAATCATTACTACCCTCATTTTTGTGGTGAGTGTTAATTGGGGAGCAATTGGGGTAGCTATGGCTTATGGTTTGTCACAACCAATTTTGATGATTATTGCTATTTATTATTGCTATTTAGGAACACACCTCAAAATTCAAGATTTTGCTCAAACTATCGCCAAACCAACCTTAGCCTCTATCGGCGCAGGCTTGATTTTAATCGGAATAGATGGTTTTATATTACCAAATATTATCAATTTGCCCTTGAGCTTATTAGTTGATTGTGGATTATATGCTTTGCTTTACTTAATAATTTGGTTGCTCCTACCAGGAGGTCAACGGACATTATTAGAGATTAAAGACATTTTGCTAGTCATGAAGCGCAAATCTCATCCTAAATAAGCTTAACACCTCAATTTAACCACTTAATTCTAATGACAAATAGTCGAATTAGTCAACCGATTACTACAACTATTAATGTTAATGTACCTAATAAATCACCTATCTTTATTGTGGGATGCGATCGCTCTGGTACAACTTTATTACGTCTAATGCTCAATCAGAGTCCCGTACTATATATTACTCCTGAAACGAAGTTTCTCACCTCTTTAAAGCAAAATCAAGCAATTTACGGGGATTTTAGGCACTCTTATCAACGTCATTTCTTAATTCGCGATTTACAAACCAATCAAGCAACTTCTAAAACTTTTACCTTTCCTATTTTTGGCTTAACCATTGTTGAAGCGGAACAAGCTATAGCTAAAGTTGCGCCAACTAATTTTGCAATAGCAGCCCAAGCAATTTTTCAGGCATCTGTAAACAAAAAAAACAAGCAGCGTTGGGGGGATAAAACCCCTCATCAAGTAAAGCATATTAATTCTCTAGCGACGGCATTTCCCGATGCTCAATTTATTCACGTAATTAGAGATGGTCGAGATGTGGCAATTAGTATGCGTAAAGCAGGTTGGCTTAAGGGAAATATGTTAACTATTGCCCAATATTGGCATCAGAAAGTTCAAGCAGGAATTAGCGCAGGACGATCATTAGATAATAGTAAAAATCGTTATTATGAGGTGTATTATGAACAATTGGTACAACAACCAGAAGCAACTCTCAAAGATTTATGCGCTTGGCTGCACCTAGAATATACCCCACAGATGTTAGAGTATTATCGCGATGCGGATACTCATATTCAACCAGAACATAGTAACTTATTTGAGTTAAATCGGAAACCAATTGATGCTTCGCGAGCTTATGCTTGGAAATCCCAGTTATCTAAACAAGATATAGCCGATTTTGAGAGTATAGCGAGCAGCTTGCTGCTAGAACTGGGATATGAATTAAATGGAGCAAAAATCTCTCTGAGAACTAAATTAATTCGTATTTTTAAATCCCTGTTTACTCCTTTTCTATACCAACTCAAGAAAAAATTAGAAATTTAAAGTTTTTATATAATTAAAAATATGACAACCTCAACCGAAGTTAAACAGTTTTACGACAACTTTACAGATACCAGGATGCTGCAATACAAGCTCTATGGTAATCCTCGTATTGAGCAGGCGGTTCAATTAATTACAGGTTATTTAACTCCAGACAGTAACATTCTAGATATTGGTTGTGGGATTGGAATTGTTCCTGAACAAGTAGCAGCGAAATTACAACAAGGAAAAATTTTAGCGTGTGATTTAAGTGAGAATAATATTAACTATGCACGCAAAACCGTTGAGTCTGACAAAATCGAGTTTTTTAATGTTAATGTCGTCGAAAACTTTGAAGTAATTCGTCAAAAGTTAACTTCTCCTGTAGATCTAGTGACGATGGTCGATGTAATTGAACATTTACCTCCCGATAGTTACGATGAATTATTTAATAACTTGAGTCAAGTAACCAGCGATCGCGCTAAACTAATTTTGACTTATCCTAGCCCCGAATATCAAATATATCTTCAAAAAAATGAACCAGAAGAATTGCAAATTATTGACGAAGTAATTGAGTTAAATTGTTTAATGCAATTTGCTTTAAAGTATGGCTTTAATTTAGAATATTTTACTTATATTGATGTTTGGAAGAGAAATCAATATATTCATTGTGTATTTAGTAAAGAACGACCCTGTGTTGCCTTACCTCCTCCCAATCTAATCGGCAAAATCCAACGTAAAATCAAGTCCTATAAATCAAGATTACTTTTACCATTTTTAAAAGCTAAGTATCTCAATCCTTCTGATCAATAAAATTGATGGTGTTTTTTAATTTTTAACTTTTAATTTTTAATTTCTAAAAGATGCGAATTGCTTTTTTAGTCGATCAATTTCCGACCTTATCTGAGACTTTTATTTTAAATCAAATTACAGGACTAATTGATCGTGGTCATGAAGTAGATATCTATTGCGATCGCGAAGGTCATTTAACTCAAACTCATCCAGAAATACAAAAATATCAATTATTATCTCATACCTACTATACGCCAATTCCTAGTAATAAACTTAGGCGAATTCTTAAAGCAGCTTGGTTGCTTGGACGTAATTTTTTTAAAGCTCCTAAAATTTGGCTACAAATAATTAATTTATTTAAATATAATCGTGCCAATTATGGTGAACCTGGAAGTTTTTTAAGACCTATTTATTTAATAATTCCCTGGTTAAAACAGTCACCTTATGACATTATTCTCTGTCACTTTGGACGTAATGGTTTAAAAGCCAATTTGCTGCGAGATCTAGGACTAACTCAAGCCAAAACTGTAGTTTTTTTTCATGGTTATGATCTTTCTCTCTATTTAGCTATTCATGGTCAAGATATTTATCAAAATCTTTTTCGTCACGTAGATTTGGTGCAATCAATCAGCCAACATTGGCAACGGAAATTAGTTGACTTGGGATGTCCTGAGACTAAAATTTTGGTGCATCATATGGGTATTGACTGTAATAAGTTTCAGTATCGTGGCGAGCAACCCTCCCATTCTCAGATACGTCTAATAAGTATTGCTCGTTTAGTTGCCAAAAAAGGTTTGCAATATAGTATGCAAGCTGTAGCGCAATTAATTCCTCGTTATCCCAACTTGGAATATCAAATTATCGGTGATGGTGTACTCAAAGAAGATTTAGAACAGCTAATTAAACAACTGAATATAACCAAAAACGTCAAACTCTTAGGTTGGAGACAACAATTAGAAGTAGCTGCTATTATTGCTCAAGCAGATATCCTTTTAGCTCCTAGTATTACTAGTCAGGATGGTGATTGCGAAGGTATTCCTGTCTCGTTAATGGAATCAATGGCGAGAGGTTTACCTGTAATTAGCACTTATCATAGTGGCATACCTGAATTAATTGAAGATGGCGTATCAGGATATTTACTACCAGAAAGAGATATTAATAACTTAGCCATTAAAATCGAGCATCTAATTACTAATCCCGAATTAAGACAAAAAATGGGTCAAGCTGGTCGTCAAAAAGTCGAAACTGACTATAATATTCAAATTCTCAATAATCGCTTAGTACAAATTTTGCAACAATTATTATCAACAGGAAAGATTCAGTAGCGGTTAGCTGTTAGCTTTTGCTTGAAGTTTTTTTACCTTTTGCTTTGCAAGCAGAGCAAAATTGTCTGAACCTGAACTGGCACTGTTAAATAAATTTTTCAAACTGTTTTGTTATTGCTATTCTAAAATCACAACTAATTTTTCTCTGGTTGAATTTGTGGCAAGTTTAAGCAGAAATGAACATCTCAACCTTTCTAGAAGGGGTAAGCAGTTACCTGTTTTCCGCGTGCGAAATATCAGCAAAATCTATGAAATGGGAGAGGTTGCCGTTCAAGCGTTAAAAAATATCAGTCTAGATTTGCTGTCAGGAGAACTTGTGGTTTTATTAGGTGCTTCTGGTAGCGGAAAATCGACTTTGCTTAATATTCTAGGGGGTTTGGATGTTCCCTCAACAGGACAGGTTATTTTTACCGATTACGCATCCGCATCCCCTACGGAGTGCGATCTTGCCCAGATAAGCGATCGCGCTTTAACTAATTTCCGACGGCAATGGGTTGGCTTTGTGTTTCAGTTTTATAATCTAATTCCTAGTCTGACTGCCAGAGAAAACGTGGCTTTAGTTACCGAAATCGCTTCCCATCCCATGCGCCCTAGAGAAGCATTAGCTTTAGTAGGTTTAGATCACCGCCTGGATCATTTTCCCGCTCAACTATCGGGAGGAGAACAACAACGAGTTGCGATCGCTCGCGCTATTGCCAAGCGTCCCCAGATATTACTTTGTGATGAACCTACAGGTGCATTGGATTTTCAAACAGGTAAATTAGTCTTACAAGTATTGGAACAAGTTAATCGCGAATTAGGCACAACGATTGCCGTAATTACTCACAATGCGGGAATTGCTGGGATGGCAGATCGGGTTATTACCATGCGTAGTGGCGAGATCGTTGATATCAAGTGTAATCAAACTAAAATTGCACCAGAGGAATTGGATTGGTGATTAACTGAAGTTTCAACTACCTCACCTTACGCTGACGCTTAGAAGGTGGGGATTGCATCTGCACTCCACCGCAGTTGCAGAAAAACGCTCTGGGAAGATCAAGTTAAGTAGAACTTATTTTTGAACAGGATTTAGTATGAGCCATGAATTCCCTCGATCGCAAGTTATTTAGAGATTTATGGCAGGCACGGGGACAAGTAATGGCGATCGCCCTAGTTGTCGCCTGTGGTATTGCTAGTTTTGTGATGGCGAGGAGTGCCTATACATCCCTGACTCTAACCCAGAACACTTATTACCATGAATATCATTTTGCCCAGATATTTGCCTCTCTCAAACGCGCTCCCGAAACCTTAAAACAACAGATTGCAGGCATTCCAGAGGTGGCACAAGCCCAGACTCGGATTGTAGTAGACGTTACCCTCGATATTCCTAATTTACCCGAACCAGGCACAGGCAGGCTAATTTCGATTCCCGAACAACAGGTATCGATGCTCAATGAAGTTTTTATTCGTCAGGGAAGATATATCGAACCAGGAAGAGGAAACGAAGTATTAGTTAGTCAAGCTTTTGCTGAGGCAAATCAATTACAGTTGGGGGATAGTATTGGAGCAATTATTAATGGACGTTGGGAGCAGTTACAGATAGTGGGGATTGCTCTTTCTCCTGAATATGTTTACGAAGTGCGTGGGGCAGGAGAATTATATCCCGATAATAAGCGGTTTGGCATTATGTGGATGGGTCGCGATGCCTTGGGTAAAGCCTATGATCTCGATGGAGCTTTTAATAACGTCGCTTTATCTTTGAGTCCTGGTGCCAAAGAAATTGAAGTGATTACCCAATTAGATCGACTACTGGCAAGATATGGCGGTTTGGGTGCTTACGGTAGAGAAGATCAATTTTCCCATCAGATTCTTGATGACGAGATTAAAGGTTTAGAGATTATGGCGACGATGTTGCCCTCTATTTTCTTAGGAATTGCTGCTTTTTTACTTCATGTAGTTCTATCGCGCTTAGTAGGAACACAACGAGAACAGATAGCTGTCTTAAAAGCTTTTGGCTACCATAACTTGGCTATTGGTTGGCACTATCTAAAATTCGTGCTAACTATTGTTACTCTTGGCTCATTTCTAGGAATTCTAGTGGGTTTATGGCTGGGTAGAGGACTCACCCAACTGTACACCCAGTTTTATAAATTTCCCTTGCTACGTTTTGATTATAGTCCCAGGGTATTAGCCACAGCTATTATAGTCAGTTATGCTGCTGCTGCGATCGGCGCGTTTATAGCAGTTAATAAGGCAGTTGTCTTACCACCAGCCCAAGGGATGCGCCCCGAACCTCCTACCCAGTTTAAACCAACCATCATAGAAAGGTGGGGTTTACAGCGTTTCTTTTCGACTGCGGGCAGAATAATCTTACGGAATTTAGAACGAAAACCCATCCAAGCTGGTTTATCCATTCTGGGAGTTTCCCTAGCAGTAGCGATTTTAGTTACGGGAAATTATATGAAAGATGCGGTGAACTATCTGATGGATTTTCAATTTCGCCAGGTACAACGGGAAGATATGACTATTGTGTTTAATGAACCTCGCCCTGCCCGAACTCGTTATGAAGTCGCTAACTTGCCTGGGGTAATTAACTCCGAACCCTTTCGCTTGGTTTCTACCCGCTTACGCTTTGAGCATCGTACCTATCGTACTGCCTTAACTGGTATTAACCCCCAAGGGGAATTTCGTCGCTTGATGAATAAAAACTCCGATTTGGTATATCTTCCCAGTGACGGGGTAGTCTTAACAACTAAACTGGCAGAAATTTTACACGTCAAACCAGGAGACATTTTAAATGTCGAAGTATTAGAAGCAAATCGCCCCATGCGACAAGTTACAGTAATGGGGTTGGTAGATGAACTGTTAGGAGTGCAAGCTTATATCGATCTTCATGCCCTTAATCGTCTGATGCGGGAAGGACAAACTATTTCTGGTGCATATATTTCGGTGGATGCCCACCTGGCAAATCAACTGTATGCAGAATTAAAACGCATCCCTGCGATAACTGGCATATCTACGCGACAAGCCAGCTTAAATAGCTTTGAAGAAATCAGTGCCGAAAATCTGAGGATTATGACTAGTTTTTTAGTCGCTTTCGCCTGTATTATTACCGTTAGTGTTGTCTATAATTCTGCTCGTATTGCGCTATCGGAAAGGGAAAGGGAATTAGCCAGTCTGCGAATTATTGGTTTTACTAAAACAGAAGTCGCTTTTATTTTGTTAGGAGAACAAGCAATTTTAATTTTGTTGGCGATTCCAGTAGGTTATTTAATTGGCTATGGTTTGGCTGCTTTAATGTCTTCGGCATATAATTCTGAACTTTATCGTCTACCCTTGATAATTAATAACTCTAACTATGCTTTCGCTTTTGTGGTGGTGTTGCTAGCAGCTTGTGGTTCGGGTTTAGTGATTCGTCGTCAGATCGATCGCTTGGATCTGATTGCTGTGTTGAAAACAAGAGAATAATTAATAGTAATATTTTAGCGGATTTTGACTTTGATTCCCGATTGAATTTGTTCAGTAGGATGGAGAATTACTTTCTCTTGTAGTTGTAGTCCCTTGTCAATTACTGCCTCAAAATTACTACGTTGACTAACTTCTATCTGACGCTTCTCGGCGCGATCGCCTGCCACCACAAAAGCACACCAAGTATTTGATAAGTTAGAATTATTACCTGGTTCGCAGCGAAACAAGGCACTCAAAGGAATAACCAAAACATCTTTTCTTGACCAAACTACAGTTCTGGTTTCCAGCCGATAGCGATCGCCAAGTCCATTTTGCGAAACACCCAAAGGTATTTGAGCATCGACGACATCAGCAATTATATTTACTCGTTGTTCTTCTACTCCTAAAGCTGAAACTTTAGTAAAGGCAGAGGGTTCTACATAACGCACCTTTGCCTGAATAGTGGTTTTTCCTCCCCAGTGTTCGAGGAACATTCTTGCCCCAGGTTTGACTTTAACAGCATCAGAGGACAGTAGATCAACTACAATTTCTAAATCTTGAGGATTGCCCAGTTCTAATAGCTCTGTTCCTGCCTCTACATATTTAGCACTTTCCAGATGAACTCTAAATACGTAACCATCAATGGGGGATGTAATATTAGTCCGTTTGGCATCATTAGTTAGCTTGGCTAATTCTGCCTTAACGCCAGCAATACGGGCATCATAAACATCCAACAGATAATCTGGATCTTGTTGTTCGGCGCGAAGAATAGCAAGAGCTTGTTGGGCAGCTTTCACTTCGGCTATCCCACTATCGGCGACTCTCTGTTCTGCTTCTAAAGCTCTCAGTTTTACAATCTCTTCTAATTCTGCTCGTTCTTTTTCCTGACGCGAAATTACGCCATCCGCCTGTAACTGTTGGTTGCGATCGCGATCGCGTTTTGCCTGGGCTAAATCTGCTCTGGCTCTTTCTATTCTTGCCTGTGCCTCTTGTTGTTTGGCTACTGCTGCTCTAATTTTGGCTTCAGCTTGGGCGATCGCTTCTGGTTTCGGACGCTGAGTCGCTACTCCTGCTTTTTCCGCTTGCCACTGACGTAATCTAGCTTGAGCTTCTTGTATATCGGACTCTAACGGCAAAGGATCGATTTGAGCAATTAGTTCTCCTTTAGTAACGCGATCACCTTCGTCTAGGTTAATTCTGGCTAATCTTCCCGCTACAGGCGCAGATATTAGATAACGTTTACGGATACGGGTTTGTCCTTCTTCATCGACAGTTACCCTTATATCACCCCGTTTTACTACTGCTACATCAACTGGAATTGGTGCAGGGCGAAACGCCAAAATCAGTATTGTCAGGATGCCTAATCCTCCTAAAATATAAGGTAATCGCCGCCATAAATCTTTTCTTCGCTGCTTATTTTTTGCTTGAGGTTTTGATTGTTTGGCTTCCTCCTCTTGAGTTAGTTGAACTGGTTTTGATGGTTCATCGATCATTGCTAGATAGAACGATATGAATAAAGCAGGTGGTTTAAATCATCCTGATATTTTAGCTTTTTGAATTGCAATGAGATTTTCTAGCCTAGAAAACCAATCAGTAAAAGTATCCCCAGTACCAGGGCGATGACAGTCCAAAAAACTCAGCAATTCTCATTTTGAAAAGAAAAGACAATAAAGTTCTCTGTTATAACTAGAGAACAAAGATGAAATTATCATCTTTACTGATAGATCGTGCAAGTCAATTAGCTTAAAATAGATTGTTTCCCCCAAAATTGCCATCAAAAATCAATCTCAACTCAAAAAAAGCGAAAATCTTCCTAAAATATAGATTTTTCCTCCCAGACCATTCCTTCTTTTCTAGAGTTTTAACTTCTCCGCTTCTCGACAAAA
>CAYMWC010000034.1:0-32282 GCA_964393695.1 uncultured Pleurocapsa sp. | reverse complement strand
AGGTCAGAGGTCAGAGGTCAGAGGTCAGAGGTCAGAGGTCAGAAGCTTTTAATCTCAATGCTTTAGTATTTTTGAACGCTTACTTGACTTACGCCCACGTCTACTATAAAATTGATTTTTTCAAGCTATGAGTTATTAGCTTTTTAGATATTATAGGCTAAGACTTTCAGAGAATTTATTATCTAGATTTTAAAAGGAAAACATCCTGCTGTTGGTAAACCACACTAAAATCAGCTAACTTAATTAGGTCATCAATTAATTGTGTTGCTGTTTCTAGAGTAATACTAGTTCCTAAGTGCTGATAGGCAATCAATACTGTATCAAGATTATTTTTTTCCACTAGTGCCAAATTTTCACTTGATCTTAATAGCATAATTTGGGGGCGATGACTTAGATGAGGGGCAACATAGCCAGAAGTAAGCACTCGCTCATCAGGCTCGATTAGATTGATAGCAGCATTTACAGGGCTAATATTGGCATATAACGGCGCGTAACGAGTCCAAAAATAGCCATATTTAGCTAATGCCAACCAAGCAATTATTGACCAAGTAACCAACCAGCGTGGAGTCAGCCAACGTCGGCTGTGATGTTTTTGGAGATAAACCAAAGAAGCAATCAACCAGACAAACAAAAAAGGAATTATCGGTAGAGAATACTGATGGATTAAATCTCGCTGTCGGGAAAAATCTGCCAAAATATTTAACCCTAACATTGGTAAAGCAGGGATAATAGCTGCAATTTTGCGCCAGTGTAAGCCCAACAAAATTGGTAACAGCAGTAGCAAATAATAAAACAAGCGATCGCCTGCTAAAGCCCGACTCAAAAAAATTTGTGGTTCAGAAATTACCCTCAAAGCAATTGCTGGTAAAGAATTTCCTAAGGATTCATAGTGCCATGTACCCGCCATCTGCTGTCCACCCCGAAAATTAGGAATTAAATAGACGGCTGAGAACATAAACCACCCTACCCCAGCTAAAATACAGCTAAGACCGTAAATTAGACGTTTGGGCAATAAAATCAACCATAAACCTAACCCGACTACAGTTAAACTCATAGTTTCTTTACAACTCAAGGTTAAAATAACGGCGATCGCGAATTGCCCAGGATTTTTTCTTTTAGCTGCCAATACTGCCCAGATTAAAGCAGGCACAGCAATGGTTTCAGGACGAAATTCCGTATAAAAATTAATATTAAATAGAGCAGGATAAAGAACATAACAGATAGCTACGGCTCTAGAATAACCAATCTTTAAACCACTTTCCCGACTGAGAACATAAACAGGAATTGCCCCAATAGCTAGAGCGATCGCCTGTAGTGCTAATAACCAATAAACACTAGGATAAAGACTATACAGCCAAGACAGAGGATAAAAAATAATCGCTCCATGATCCCCAATCAAGTGAACCCCTTCTAACAGGGTAGAAACAGGAGTTTGTCCTCGACTCAGCAAATACAACAACTGATCAAAAAAAGCCAAGTCATTCCCTGCACGAAATAAAGCCAGTTGTAGACTACTAAAACTAAACAAAACTACACTGCTAATGCTCACCAAGCAAGCCAAAAATTTCGCTGAGTGACGATGATGACTAAGTTTCTGAACCAAACGAAGACGATTTATGTTCACTAATTACTGATTACTTGCGTAAGTCTGGTCACTTTACACTATGTCATCTCACAGATCAAGCCGAAATTCAACTCCATGTTGAGAAAATCCCAATCTTTGATACAGTTTATGAACTTTAGGTCTAGAAATACGACTCGTTGCAATTAGTTTATAACAACTTGATTCTTTTGCTATCTCAATTACTTTTTCTACTAATTTTGAACCTAATACCTTTACCTCGACATGATTCATCTACATACACGTCTTCCATTAAACCAAATGGTTGAGCGTGCAAATCATTTTGTATGAGGTAAATATATGTTCGTCCAACTTCAAAACCATTTTCTGTAATTGAAATGCGAATACCTTTGGCATATAAATCTTTCTTCTCAAAGTTCATTCACTTTATCTCTGTTTAGAGTAATGAAATAAATTCGTCTACACTCAAATTAAGATCATTGGTATTTCATCTTCTTTTAAAGCAGCAATATAGCCCGTGATTGCTTCTTTAATATTGGCGATCGCTTCCTCCTTAGTTTTGCCTTGACTCACACATCCTTATTCTGACTCCTAAGTTCTTCTATTGACCCAAATAAGCCTCTAATACTTCAGAATTATTTTGAATCTCTTCAGGTGTGCCTTCAGCGAGATTAGTTCCCTCTGCCATTACCCAAATGCGATCGCATAAACTCATAATCACGTCCATGTTATGTTCAATCACTAAAAAAGAAATTCCCTGTTGATTCCAGTTAACAATATGTTCACAGATTTGATTAATCAAGGTAGGGTTAACTCCTGCTGCTGGTTCATCGAGTAAAATTAATTTGGGATTAGTCATTAAGGTGCGAGCCATTTCCAATAGCTTCCTCTGTCCTCCAGATAATGCTCCAGCATAATCATAAGCCTTAGCTGCCAAACCTACGGATTCTAAAATCGCGATCGCTCGTTCTTTATTTTGTCGTTCTTCGGCTCTTAATTTCCCTTGCTGTAACCAAACCTTGAAAAAATTTTCGCCTGTCTGATTAGGAGTTGCCAATAACATATTTTCTAAAACTGAAAGCCGAGAAAGTACTCTAGCTACCTGAAAAGTCCGAATAAAACCCTTAGTTGCAATTTTATGAGACGGTAAATGATGAATTGGCTGATTGTCAAACAAAATATTACCACTATCAGGCTTAATAAAATTAGAGAGCAAATTAAACAAAGTTGTTTTCCCTGCGCCATTCGGGCCAATTAAGCCCGTGATACTACCGCGATTAACTTCTATATGAGCATTATTGACAGCTTTAATACCACCAAAGCTTTTAGATAATTTTGTCGCTTTCAATAAAGAATTTGCTGCTAAATCTTGTTGCATTACTTTTAATATCTAATCATCTGTTCAATAATTTAGCTAAAAATATATCAATAATTTTTTTAAACGCTCAAACAAGTCAAGATAATGACAACTCATTAAGTGTCCTGTATCTAACAGACATTTAGTTAAAGAAAAATTAACGTATTAAATAGAATGGAGCAAATCTTAGTTCATTAATGACCCAGCTAAAATCCCAGTCTCATTGTGGCAGTTTAAATTCAGAACACTCAGATAAATTAAACTCACACATCTCACCTTGGCTTGCTAAAATACTTTATCCTCTTGGATGTTACCTAGTTTTACCTCTTTTCTTTGGCAAAATACAAATCACAGGACAAGAAAACATTCCTCACAACGATCCTGTAATTATTGCCCCAACTCATCGTTCTCGTTGGGATGCGTTCATCATACCTTATGCCGTAGGAAGACTAGTTAGCGGTAGAGATTTACGCTTCATGGTTTCTGCCAATGAAGTCAAAGGATTACAAGGCTGGGTAATTCGTCGTATGGGTGGATTTCCTGTCAACACAGAGCGTCCTCAACTTAACACTGTACGCCACAGTATTGAACTATTAGAGCAAACTCAGGAAATGTTAGTAATTTTTCCAGAAGGGGGAATATATAATGACTATCAAATTCATCCTCTAAAACGAGGAGTTGCTCTCATTGCTTTACAAGCAGAAACAGACAAATCGAACAGAAGAGTTAAAATATTACCTGTAGGGATTCGTTATAGTCAACCTTATCCTAGTTGGGGAACAGAGGTTAAAGTAGACATCGGTTCACCTTTAACAGTAGCTGACTATCTTAACGATTCATTACGACAAAGCTCTCAAAAGCTCACTTTAGCTTTACAAAAGAGTTTAGAAAAACTCTATGAAAATTAAAACCGCCCAAAATCAAACACAATTAAGGAGAAGTTAAATTTATTTCAGGCACTAGTGACGGACGTGGCGGAGTAATTCTGACTAGAGAAAAAAACTTTAAATGCTATGGGATTTGACATCATAAACTGATTAATGAGTTTATAATGTCGGTTTAAGAATTAATATAATGTCAAGTCCATACGGTCACCTATTAAAATTAAATTTAAAGTTATTAAATTTAATTTCTCAGTGATCTTCCATAGTCAAACGTAACCCATAACTCCAATCTAATGGAGTGTGCTGAATAGCTTAAAACATCTATGCCACATCCTGAGCCTAGAATACAATGCTCTAATCCCAACTGTGCAGCGTCTAACTCCCTAGAAGCTCATGTTTGTCATCGATGTAAAACGCCAACGGCAAGATACTATCTATGGAGCAACAAAAAAGTTATTTCCTCAGAGCAGCAGCAGACGCTAATTAATGAGCGATATTTCGCTTTAAGCACTCAAATCTTTCTGGACACTAAGCCCAATAAACCGCCTATAACTCCCGAAGAAGTTCCGCCAGAAATTGTTGCTTACCTACAACTTTTTCCTTGTTATCCTCATGTTCCACAAATCTATGGTCTCTTAGATGGAACAGATGCATGGCTATTAGATTATGGCACTGTACCTAGCCGAATTGCGGGCAAATTAGATTATCCCCAACAACTTATTCCTCAACTTCAAGATTTGTGGTCTAGTGCTACCGCTTTTCAGCAACTCAACTGGCTCTGGCAAATAGCTAAGCTATGGAAACCTCTTTCCAGTAAAAAAGTAGCCTCTACTTTACTCAATCCCAATTTACTTAGAATTAATGGGCAGATAGTTCAAATACTTCAATTACAGTCAGACGGAGATAAACAATCCAACTTGAGAGATTTGGGAAGTCTATGGTCACAATGGAGCGAGGATAGTCATCCTACCATTCAAGATTTACTAAAAACCCTAGCTGCTCGTCTCGAAGAAGGTTCGATTGAGCAAGCTAGCCAAGTTATTGTTATCTTGGAGCAAGCTGCTAGGAAATGTAGCCAAGCCAAACAATATTCTTATCAGATCTATGCTTTGAGTGATGCAGGTCCTAACCGCAGCAACAATGAGGATGCAGCTTATCCTGTTTATAGTCAGCCTGAGAATCTTAATATTCCTACAACGTCAAACCCTTTGGCGATTGTCTGTGATGGAGTAGGTGGTCATGATGGAGGAGAAATTGCCTCTCAAGAAACCATAAAATATCTCCAGAGTCGAATTGCTACATTATCTTTAGAAGAGCCAAATTGTCATCCAGCTAAAATCTTAAAGAAACTGAATCAATATATTAATGGCTCAAACGATATTATCAGTAAACGCAATGACAGCGAGCAACGTCAAGAGAGACAGCGTATGGGAACTACGTTGGTTATGACTCTAGCTTACGATCATGAAATGTATCTAGCTCATGTCGGTGATTCTCGCATTTATTGGATTACTCCTAATAGCTGTCACCAAGTAACTATAGATGATGATTTGGCTTCGAGAGAAGTACGTTTGGGCTATGCAATCTACCGAGATTCTTTACAATATCCTTCTGCTGGAGCTTTGATTCAGGCTCTCGGTATGCGAGATTCTACTGCTCTGCATCCTAATTTACAACGATATATGATTGAGGATGACTGTATTTTCTTGCTTTGTACCGATGGTCTGAGTGATTTTGATCGTGTCGAACAACAGTGGCGACATAAAATTTTGCCAGTATTGGAAGGAAAACAGGATCTTGCCAGTGCTGTAAAAGAGTTAATTACCATTGGCAATGAAAAAAATGGTCATGATAACGTTACGGTTGCTTTGGTTCACTGTCAAGTAAAACCCCAAGCTAATGTATCTGAAGTGACAGTTGCTTGGTCAGATGTTGAGTTTGTCCTCAAGGAAGCAACTTTATGGTCTGATACCAATTTAACTAATTCTTCTTTGTCTAACTCGACTTCTGCTGAACCTGAAGCAGCAGAGACTGATATTCCCCAACAAGCTATTGGAGAACCATTGACGGTTAAAAGTCAACCAAAATGGTTAAAACCTTTAATCGGTGTGTTGGTTATTTCTACGCTCATAGGATTGATTTTTTATTACTTTTTACAAGCACGATTAGACAAAAAAGACAATAATAATCCAGCTACGTCAGAGCATTTAGATACAGAAAAAAAATAAATTAGCGATGTCCGCTTTTAGCTACTCGTTAAATTAACGCTAAAGTTAGCAAAAATATAGTGATTATACGGCTTTCTGTACTTTTTTTACTTGATAAACTAAAAGTATCTACCAGTATATTTTAGCTATTTATTTAATATTTATCTGTAAAATGAAAGCTGTTAATAATATAAAAAAAATTAAAACGCAATTTAATAATGCTGTTGATTTACAACAAACTTGTAAAATTTATGTAGCTATAGCACCAGATCATAGCTGGAGTTTTTACTTTAAAAAAGGCTATTTAATTTGGGCAAGTAGTACCATTCATAGGTTTAGACGCTTATATCGGTTAACTCAGCAAATTTGTCCTGAGATTAACTGTCAAGATATTAGATTGAGAGAACAGGAAATTACGGAATTATGGGAATATTTGTTGATTGCTGTTTTATATAAACGTCAGCAAATAAGTATTATACAAGTTAGAGAAATTATTCAAGAAATAATTAAAGAAGTTTTATTTGATTGTCTGTTAGCTGATGACCAAATTAGTCACGTGAAAGTGATTTTTGAGACTCAAGGTAATAGTATGGGAGCAATTTTACGCAGTTCTCTATTTCAACAGCCAATTACTCAAATTGAATATAAAAAAACTATCCATCGTCTTGAATTACTGATGAGTGATTGGAAAGCCATTGATATTGTTAATTGTTTACCCAACTTAGCTCCTGTAATTACAGATATAGATAAGCTCAAAAAAGAGATAGATACGGATACCTATCAACAGTTATTTATGTTTATTAATGGTAAAAAAACTTTGAGAGATTTAGCAATAGTAATCAAGCAAGACGTGTTAAATTTAACTCGCTCTTTAGCACCACATATTAAAAGTAAAGCGATCGCTCTCCAACAAGTCCCCGATCAACAGTTGGTTAATTTGTATTTTGCCCCCAGAAATCAGAGTGAACAAGAAAAATCTAATAGTCCAACACGCGAGTATATCCAAGAGTTGGATTTACCTTTAGTGATCTGTGTAGATGATAACCCTGAAATCTGTCAGCAAATTGCTCAAATTCTAAATCCTGCTGGCTATCGAATCATTCCTGTAAATGATGCTGCAAAAACTTTAATGGTTTTACTAGAAAACAAGCCTAACCTTATTTTTTTGGATGCAATTATGCCCGATGCTAATGGTTATGAACTTTGTAGCCAAATTAGAAAAATGCCTGCTTTAAAGAATATCCCAATCGTTATTTTGCAAAAGCAAGACAGTGTAATTGAACGAATGAAAGCAAAAATGGCTGGTGCTTCAGATTTACTAAATAAACCAATTATCCCTACTGAATTATTAACTTTAGCTCAAAAACACACACAGAGTTTTGTTACTAAAGCTCCAATTAAAATGACTTGAGCCACTTTAACTTAGGTCGATGAGATTCTAGCTAAACAAAGGCTTCCAGACAAATTTACTCAAGGAATAAAACCCGCAATCATCTTTCTCCCAGTGCTTTAGGAGATTTGGCAGGTATTGGTGGTGTAGTAGCTCGTTGGGAAAAATTTCACCTCACAAATTAAAGCTCATTTCTAAATGTCCTAATTGCCAAGCCAAGTTTAAATCTCCTGCATTATGGGAGTTTGGTTGTTGTCATCGCTGTCGGTTGCCTTTTGCTGCGATCGCACTTGGGTAGTTTTGCCATTGTTAAAACGTAATTATCGTAATACTCAACAAATAGTCCAAACTTGTAGCCAAATATTAGAAGGGGCAGAGGCAGGGGATTTTGAGTGCATTCACCAACAGCCTTCTCCTCATCTTGGCGATCGCCCAATAGTATTATTAACCGAAAAAAGCCAATTGCCGCTACAAGCAATTCATCAAGCCTTTATTGCTGCTGCTAAAAAGTTTCGTCTTCCTCTCTACGGTGGGGCGGTTTTATGTCCTGGTAGCAAAATGGGTCAAGAAATTGCCCAGCAGCTAAAACATATAGGAGTCAAAGCCAAGTTTTTCTCTAGTAACAATACCTTCGCCAAATGAGAAGCTAAATTTTGGTGAGAAGTCAAGAGGGCTTTTGTAGGAAACTAGGTTTACTCCTAAACGAAGTTCCCCAAAGCCCATGCCAGAAATTCTAACACTCCTAACCTGCCTGACCTTTGAACTCAACAACACCAGCCTCAAGCATCTCGGTTGCATAATCCAAGCGATGTTAGCCATGAGTGGTCGGGTGACCATGCTAGGGATATCGCGCTGGGCAGGAAAAGGAGGCAGTTATCGAACCATTCAACGATTTTTCTACAGCCCGAAGAACTGGCCAACCCTATTGTGGGTGTTCTTTCGCACTCATTGTTTTTGTCACAAGGAGACCTACGCGATCGCAAATAAATAATGTTCCTGAAGCTACACATAAAGGAATAGTAATGAGATTTACTAAAGGAATACTAATTAAACCCAAACATACTAAACCAAAACTGCCACTAGCTGGTAAACTTTTTAACACAATACCGAGCTTTTGACGAAACCGAAGTCTTCTTCTTTCTAAACAAGAATCAAAAAAATCTAGACAAACAATTGTAGTGGTTAAAGTCAGAGAACCAACAGTAGAAATTAGTGTTCCCACCCCAGGAAAGAAATTAATGATTAGTAAAGGAATACCCACCAAAGCTATTAATACTAACTTTTTTAATTCATATAAGATTGCTCTGCCTAAATCACTAACTATATTTAATTCAATTAATTCGACTTTACCTGTACGAAGTTTTTCCAGTTGTTCTGAAAGTTGACCATACCAGGGCGCACCTAATAAAACCCCAAATTGAGTTAATAAAAAACCTGTAGCAATTAAGAGAAAAACTATTAATAAAAAACGCACAATAATAATTAAACCAGCAACAGCATAAGCTAAAAATCCTAACCACTGAGGCAGGTTCATAATTAATTGATTTAACCAAATAGTGAGATCACCTTGTATTTGATCGACAATTTGCCAACCAAAGTAAAGTAAACCACTATAAAGAGCGATCGCTACTATGATATTAACAATTATCGGCATAGCAATATATTTAATTAACCCTGGATTTTTAATAAAGGTTATTAAGGCTTTGAAAGGATAAGTAGCACCATCAAGTGTTCCAAATCCGCCTAATATTTTCTTGAGAGTTTCTAACATTTAGAGTAATTGCTATCTAACTGTCTATCCATTAAAAATATCAATAAGTAGTATATAGCAATCGGAAATGATTCGTAAATTATTAAATCTGTATAATTGAGAAGAGTCAATTTGAGTAGAAGGAGAGATGAGTCTGAAGAATAAGGGAGAAAAAGGAGAGCAAGTTGAAAGAGAAGCTCTGCAAGAACTCCAATTGACTCTTTCTCTTTAGTTAAATGGTTCTTCAGTTGGATTGTTCATGAAGAAATTTACGAGTTTTCCAAACTTCATAAATATGGTTGGTTCGAGCCAAAAAACGACGAAATTATTGCTTGATTCCCCCCAAAAATTTTCCACAACTGATTTCTGATTGCTATAGTACGGATTTTACTACTTAAACCCCCATGTCAAGTCATTGCATTTCGCCTTAACAATAATTAACATAACTTATAAATACCTAAAGATTTTCTTATACAAGAGGTCGTAAGTTAGCCATGAAAGATTCCGAGCAACTATCTCTAAAACAAAAATTCAATTTAAGAACATTTGCCGATCAAGTGCAGACTCTCTCTTCTGAGGAAGCGCAGGGTTTGTCGATTGAGCTTTATCGACGAATGATGCTCAAAGATAACTTATACCAGGAGTTATTACAAGATTATTGGAGTATTAGCTCAATCCCTGAGTCTGTATAAAGTCTTAACTAAGAAATTCTAATGAAGCTATTGGTCCGATAATCGGGTTTGCTGCCGAAAACTGTCAACGCTCTAACCATCTTGATGCCTTAACAAATTGACAAACCAATCAAGATAAACAACCCAAACATCGAGATATTATTATGGAACTGCATCAGATTGAAACTTATATCGATAGCCCTAATCCTCAAAATCGTATGAAAGCGATTACCGAGTTAAGGAACTATGAACCTAATTTGGTTGTTCCCCTACTCAAGCGAAGGATCTGTGACCAAGAATTTATTATTCGTTCTTTTGTCGCTACCGGTTTAGGGTTTAAACGCACGGATGAAGCTTTTGAGTTGTTGCTGGATTTAATTGAGCACGACCGCGATTATAACGTCAGGGCTGAAGCCGCCAATTCTCTGGCTAAATATGGTGAGGGTGCAATTCCCCATCTGGTGAAATTATTCCAACAAGACTCTAATTGGTTAGTACGGTATAGCATTTTTGCAGCACTCGATTTAACACAACATCCTGAAACTCTTTTAGAATTATCGGTTTTAGGACTCAGGGGAGACGATCCAATCGTTAAGGAAACAGCGATCGCCAGTTTAGGACAATTAGCCAAAACAACCCAAGAGTCCATAGCTCTAGAGCTACTTCTCTCAGCAGCTACATCGGCTCGAGGAGCTATCCGCGCCCAAGTAGCCAGAGTTTTGAGACATTTTGACGAACCAAGAGCGCAAGCTACTCTCACAAATCTGCGACAGGATTCTGATTATCGAGTTGTCGGTGCAGCTCTAGAAGGACTTATCTAAAGTCAACATCACAAAAGCATTCACTTCCAGCTCTGTCGAAAGGGTTGAGTGGTTGCCAGCTATTTATTCAAAGACACAATCATGAAAGTCAAGTGGTCACAGCTAGTTCTCAAAATCATAGTGTGGTTATTTGCTGAAATGTACTTAACGGTTATGGGGTTAGATAATCTGGCTGATTATGGCGAATTTGTCTTTCAATACAAAGCTTTGTTGACAATAGCGAAGGCTTCTACCACTCTTGGTTCCTCAACTTAATTTAATTAAGTCCCATTGCCAGACTGAGGAACTTGAGTCAGCTTTTGTCTAAATTTAGATTTCATTTAATATCTGTCTTATTTCAAAACTGAAATTTTGTTGCCAACAAAACAATTCATCAATTATTGACTTATGTCAAATAATTTTTACAAAAAAACACTAATCTTAAAATGCTGTTACACTGTAAACAACAAGTTCAGTTTAGTAATTTCAGCAAAACCAATCATGAGTAATTCTTCTAGCATCATCCCAGAACCTCTCAAGGCTCAATCCCTAGTTTATGACTTAAAAAAACGCCTTGACTGGGGAGAACCAGCTTTGACCATCATTGATATTAGAAATCGAGATGCTTTCAACACTAGCCATATCTCAGGAGCTGTTTCTCTGCCAATGAATGAGTTAGTTAATCGTGCTTTAAATAATCTCGAACTAGAGCGCGATCTCTATATCTATGGCTCTACTGATGAGCAAACTGCTGATGCAGCAGCTCAACTCCGTACTGCTGGCTATCAAAATGTAGCCGAACTTAGAGGTGGCTTGGGTGCTTGGCAGGCAAATAGTTTTCCCATTGAAGGAAACTAGGCTGTAGTTGCCTAAATCTAGGAACAAACCCAATTAATTCTGTCTTTTAATGATTAATTGGCAACCCGAATGCATCCATCGTAATAATTCTTCATGATGTATGTAATAAATCTCCACAAAAACACCGATTAAAATTACCAAGGATGAATCTCATGGAAAATCAAGAATCTAAATTCGGCTTTAGCAAATTTGCTGAGAACTGGAACGGTCGCCTGGCTATGCTCGGTTTTGTTATTGGCATCGCCACCGAATTGCTAACCGGTCAAGGCATTCTGTCTCAGTTAGGTCTGCTGTAATTAGCGATTAGCTACTGCTGTCAGAAAATTAAGTCTGGCAGCAGTATTCTAACCCACATTCATCAGCCCCACAGATGAAGCACATTAGAAATGAGATGGTAAAGCTCATCAACCAAGAATTAGGAATCGAGGAACAAGCAATAGTCAATTAAGGAGAAATAGTTAAAGCAATTATTCTAAATGAATTGGGTTTTGTCTCCCAGCCACTCTATTTATTCCCGAAATTCTTTGAAGATAAAGCTACATCATATCTTTGAGGAACAGGAATTAAAACCGAACATTTAAATGAGCATAAAATAGGTAGAGTAATGGATAAGCTCTACGACTTTGGATTATTGGATTATTAGAATTATTCCTCTTAATTGCTCTAGCAGTAGCTAAAAAATATCAAATCAATCTTGACTTTTCCCATTTAGATTCGAGTTCTTTTTCAGTTCATGATCAATAAATCAAGTTCTATCAAAACTGTCAGAATCTCAGTCACAAGGGTCAGAGGTAGAACCAATACCCATTACCATAACTCATGGTTATTCGAGAGACCATAGACCAGATTTAAAACAATTCATTTTAGATTTAATTGTCACAGGAGATGGCAACATACCAATATTTATCGAAGCTGCTTCGGGAAATCAAAGTGATAAAAAAGCTTTTGGACAAATAGCCAAAAACTATCAACTCTTGATGAGCATGAGAGGACTAAAATGCTCCCTAAAACTTAATTTGTCCTCTTTCTCACTCAATCAAGTTTATACTCGTTCTTTTTCTTTATGCCATCTCTTTTCAACTACGATTTCTAATATGCTTCATCTGTGCGGCTGATGGATGTGGGTTACAAGCGACGCGATGCTCGTCCCCGTCGTAATTGACTCAACCTACCTAACTTAATTCCTCGCTTTATAAAACGTTTCTAAACTTTGGCGATCGCCGACAAAACGCCAGTGCCAAGGTTCATAATTAACTCCCTGTTCGTTATTAGGAGGAAAAGATAGTTCAAAACTATACTTGGGAGCATTTTCTTGGAGCCAACGAAAAGCAGCAGTTTTGGCAAATTGTGGTTCTAAATTTGTAGCAGGGGCATCTCCATCACCAATATCGAGCGCGTAGCCTGTATGATGCTCACTATAGCCAGGAGGCGCACTGACTTCGGCCCTTTTAGTCGTGTTTTCTGCTCTTTGTTCTTTGACACCAAAAAATAACTGTTCTTGGTCTTTGGTTGTCCGAAAGGCGGAAATGGGAATTAGAGTTATTCCCTCAGCCTTGGCAGCAGCTTGCATTTGCTGAAATTTTTGGGCAGCAGGGGAACGCATTTTGAGACTACCATCAGCAGTAATTGCCTCTAACTCTGATTCTGGAGCAACATCATAGGGTAAATGCCCTAAAAGGTTTTCTAATTTTTCTGAACTTGGCTTGGCTTGAGTTGATTTATTGACTGCTGGTTTATTTGCCACTGAGTCTGGTTTGGGCTTGACAGGTTGAGAATCTACTGATTGCAGACCCTGGTTAGCAACTGATTTTTCAGTAGATTTATTGATGGAAGAAAATACCAACATTAATAGTATTCCCCCCACTCCCAAACACAAAATCACGCCAATAATTAAGGGAAGAAAGCGAGCCGATCTAGATGATTTTGCCGACTCAAGATCATTTCTAATAGCCTCTGGAATTTCAATTTCATCCATAATTTTCTCAACAACTATGTTTTCAATTACTAGTTATTGGTTTTCGGGCAACATTATCTTGTTTAGCTGCTAAACATACTGCTTTGGATACTGCTAATGCTACTTGCGGATCAAACACAGAAGGAATAATGTGTTCTCGATCTAAATCTGCTTCAGCAACTAAACCAGCGATCGCTTTAGCTGCTTCCAGATACATATTGGCAGTAATTTCTGAAGCCCGACAATCTAAGGCACCGCGAAAAACTCCAGGAAAGGCTAACACATTATTAATCTGATTGGGATAATCACTACGTCCTGTCGCTATTACCGCTACATCGTCATAGATTAATTCGGGTTGAATCTCAGGGATAGGATTTGCCATAGCAAAAACAATTGGCTGTTGTGCCATTTTATGTACCATTTCGGGAGTGACAACCCCTGGCGCACTCACACCTAAAAAGACATCTGCATTTTCCATAGCCACCCCTAAATCACCCATAGTTTCCACGGCAAATGTTTGTTTTTCAGGATTTAAATCGTGACGTTGACTAGAAAGGATGCCTTTAGAATCACAAATCATAATCTTAGTTGCTCCTGCTTGACGTAAGAGTTGAGCGATCGCAATTCCTGCTGCCCCTGCACCATTGATGACAATTCTAACTTCAGCTATATTTTTACCAACTAATTTCAGCGCATTATACAACGCTCCTAAGACGACAATGGCTGTACCATGCTGATCGTCGTGAAACACAGGTATATCAAGCTCTTTCCTCAGTCTGCGTTCAATTTCAAAACAACGCGGGGCAGCAATATCTTCCAGATTTACCCCACCAAACACAGGTGCAAGTTGCTTAACTGCCTTAATAATTTCTTCCGTATCTTGAGTATTTAGGGCGATGGGAAAAGCATCAATCCCTGCAAATTTTTTAAATAATAAAGCCTTGCCTTCCATCACAGGTAAAGATGCCTCTGCCCCCAGATTACCCAAACCCAAGACAGCACTGCCATCAGTCACCACCGCTACAGTATTACCTTTGATAGTTAAATCATAAACTCGCTCAGGATTTTCAGCGATCGCTCGACAAATTCTCCCTACCCCTGGAGTATAAGCCATAGCTAAATCGGATTGAGAATGAAGAGGCAGTTTGCTTTCGACACTAATTTTACCTCCCTGATGAATAGCAAAAGTGCGATCGCTGTAGCTAATTACCTTAACGCTGGGTAAGTTTTTAATTGCTTCAATGATTTTGTCTCCCTGTTCAGTACTAGAAGCATCGATCATTAGTTCTCGATGGGTAAACTTAAGATTACGTTGCAACAGTACAATATCACCTAAACTCCCGCCATAGGTAGCGATACTACTCATAATCGAAGCCAACGCACCAGGACGATTAGGAATTTCCAATTCGATTCTTAAGCTAAAGCTTGCACTAGGGTTTAAATCTACCATTGTCTATATTTATTGCCAAATAAGATATTTTAGATCAAATTGTTCCAGATTTTTTTGCTTAAATAAACTTCTTGGCGTTTTTAGATATTTAAGTTAGTCAATATGCTAGGCTTACTTAAACTTCAAATATAATACTGACAGATACAACTAATGAATACTCTTGCAACAACTACCGTTGAAAATGACGAGGAAATTGCCTCCTCAGAGTTGTCTAGTTTTAGTACAGAAGAAATTTTGGAAAAGCTCAATCCAGTTCCAGTATTCACAATTGCCGACGAACAAGGATCTCCTGTGGTAGCGTCTGGAGACGATGAAAGTAAAGTCTCAGGAGTTTTTATCAGTGAGCAAGATGCTAATGACTTTATTACTCAATTACAAACTAAAAATCCAGAATTGGCAAGTAAAGTAAAAGTCGTTCCAGTATCTCTAGGAGAAATTTACAAACTCTCAGAGTCTAGCCAAAGCCAGGAAAATGCACTTAATTTTACCTATGTACCCGAAGAAGAACAAGTTGAGACAGCCAAAACTATACTAAGTGAAGATGGCGAGGCGTACCAAGGAGGTGTACCTCTATTTGTTGCTAAAGGCGGAGATGATCAAGGCTATTTAACCATTGAAAAAGATGGTCAACAAGTAATCCCCTTCTTTTTTGATAAGCAACAGCTAGATGAAATGATAGCTAAGTTCCAACAGCAAAAGCCTGAATTAGCAAATAGCATCAATATTGAAGTTGTACCGTTAGAGGGAGTGATTGAAACTCTAGAAACTAGTAGTGACGATATGCTTAGTAAGATCGTTTTAGTTCCTTCTAGTGAATCTATAGAATTTTTGAACTCTTCGAGTCTTGGATCTACCGAAGATCAATCCAATGTTTATCGATTTTTCAATGAAGATACAGGAACACATTTTTATACTGCGTCCGAAAGTGAAAAAGATAATATTGTTGAGAATTTAAGTAACTATACTTTTGAAGGTTCTTCTTATTTAGGTGCAGATCCTCTGACTGGCTCACCTGAGCCAGAAGCCGTACATCGATTTTTTAATAAAGATACAGGTACGCATTTATATACTATTTCAGAAGCAGAAAGTAATTCTATTAGAGATAATTTAACTAACTACACTGACGAAGGAACATCTTTCTACGCTTATTCCTCTCAACAAGAGGGAACAATACCAATCTATCGTTTTTTTAATACCGAAACTGGTACTCACTTTTATACGCCATCTGTAGCCGAGAAAGATAATGTGGAAAATAATTTACCTAATTATGAATCTGAAGGCATTGCTTACTATGCGTTTTCTGTTGAGAGCGATGTCATTTAACAAAAGCTAAGGGATAATCCCTTTCTGGAATAAAACTCGATATACAGGTAAATTTTGCTCCAGTACATATACTTCTCTTTCCGTTGGGACTGAAAAAGGGTTAGTATCCAGCCAGGTTCTTGAATGCTCTTGTGTTAATGAAGGATGAATAGCAAAGCGATCGCGCATTTCTCTGGCTACTTCTTCAATATCTGATTGTAAAAAGACTTCTCCTCCTACTGCCAGATAATCCACTAAAACCTTGACTAATTCTGGTTGTACAACTCGACGTTTATTATGTCGCTTTTTAAACCAAGGATCGGGAAACTGAATTGAAATAGTTTTCAAAGTATTGCTGGGTAAAGATTCTAATAGGGTTGAGACAGAACTATTTATACTGCCAAAAAGATAATGCAAGTTAGTTAAACCCAGTTCATCTTTAGTTTGATTAGCACTAACAACCAATGGCTGACGAATTTCAACCCCCAAAAAATTCCTGGCTGGATGTAGTTGCGCCATTGCCAGTAGAAACTTCCCTCGCGCACAACCAATATCCAGATGTAACGGATAATCCCTTTGAGCATAAACTTTCTGGCAATCTGGTATGGCGATCGCTTGTTGAAACTTACGACTTAAAGGATTAACGTGTTGGCGAATACGAATAGGCATAGATCAATCTATTCTTCTTCATTGAGTTTTGATGCCAATAACTGAACCATTAAAGTCATAAAAATTACCTTGTAACTGAATTAGCGAACCAATTTTGATTTTCTTACTACCGTCCAAGACAACCCCAGTATCCGTAACTGCTGCTTTTCCACCTATAGTTATGAGTAGATCTTGAATTGAGACGATTTCTGGGCGAGGATCTGGTAAGGCTTTAACTGTACCATCTGGTTGAGGGACAGCAGTAGTTCTTGGTAAGCGTTTACTATCAATAATATCTACCTTCCCTGCGGGTTGATTACGAATCACAATATCAGCTTGTTTTTCGTCTTTAAACTCCTGAAGCAAAGCATCCAAATCAGCTACACCTAATCCCCTAACTAATACTGTCGCTTCTATCGGTTTTAGCTTAGTTTGAGCCACAAGACCACTTGTCAGAGGTGTACCTGGAAAAAAGAAAATACCGACAACGACAAGCAGTATCACAGCAGCAGCAGCTAAGTCTAGAAGGCTTAACTTACCAAATAATCGTCCCTTGGAATCAATAATCTTCATAATCAACCGTCGGTAGTCTTGAATATTTCTAATTATGTTAAAAACTAAGTTAAATTGTCGCCAACCCAACTAGTCTGTTAAACGTAGTATTAGGTTTTTACCTCAATAGGTTTTTCCCTTTTCAGGCTCTCATTATAAACCTCGTTAAACATAATTCGCCTATGACAGTTCTGTTTAAGTTGTTAATTTATTTATTAACTGATATTACGCAAAAGATAAGATTGGTTGTACTTTATTGATTTGGGTTCGTTTACAGGGTTTAGCGACTGCTAATAATTCTACTGTCTATCTTGAGGCATTTGCCTAATTTGTAAATCATCGGGAAACTCATCAATATTAGTACCGCCAGCACGGGCAGATTTCAGTTTAAAAGGTTGCTTATCATCCCAACAATTACTGCCCAATTGCTTCACATAAATCGCTAAATCAGCATCTTTTTCCGTTTGTTCCTTCGGACACATTTGCACAAAGGAGCGCATCCAAGATAATTGACCAATTCGCGCCCCTGAACCACTTTCAAATCCTAAAACTACCCAGTCAATATGCAATACTTCTTGTTTAAGCCCAAAATCAAGTTCGAGTCATTGAGTACACTATTGAAACTGATGGAGAATTCAAGACTTACCGTTTGATTACCACCAAATTCCCTTCAAAAAAACCTATTCATCGAGCAATGTCTTCTGCTCCAAAACAACTTACTTTTTCGATTTTTAACTCTGCTTAATCCTTAAACAAGAAGTATTGAGTCAATATGTTGATGCAAAGGTAAATATTCTCCCCATTTTTGCTTCTGTACTTTGGAAATGGTTGGAAATAAACTACATTTTGATTTTGTGGGCTTAATTTCCGATAACATCGGCTCTACGGTAAGCCATCTCATCCAGGCTGGAATTTGCAGCACAATAGGAACTCGCTCGTCAAAAGTGTCTTGATTTTCCGTAGTAGTACCGATCCAAATGTTATTAGGGAGAACAGATAAATTTCTCAATGGCAGCCATTTCATAATACTGTTTAGCATTACTTGGGGGCGTTTGGTTAATAACTGAAATGTTTGTTTGGGAGAAGATAACATGGCATCAAAAAGTTCAAAGTGCCAGTCAGGATCTATCCATTCACCAAAAATATCAGTCATGCTGCCTACAAAAATCGAGTGGTGCGATCGCATCCTTAAAGGGATTGCGAGTGATGGTCTTTGGGGGCATCTTACTCATGGCACTTTTTGTTGCAGAATCCTAGACAATTAAATTTTTTATAGAGCTAAGAGCTTATTTAAAATTAGCAAATGAAATGCTGACCAGTTTATAAGATATCATCGAGTATTTCTCTTACTTGAGTAATTAAATCTAAAGTAGCCTGTCTAATTGTTGTCTGGTCAGATTCCGAGCTACCGTAAAGATGAGGATACATGATTGCTCTAGAGCTACTAACGATCGCTCCTAACCCATCGGCATTGAAACAAGCTTTAATCCCTTCATCACCGCCTCCCTGCGCCCCCACTCCTGGTACAAGAAACAAACTATTTGGTAGTTGTTGACGTAAGCGTTGGGCTGCTGTGGGATAAGTTGCGCCGACTACTGCACCAATGCCACTATAGCCAAATTCACCAATACTATTAGCAGCAGCAGTTTGAATTAGATCAGCAACAATTTCATATAAATAGCGGTCATTGATTTGCTGTTCTTGAATTATAGATGCCCCAGGATTAGAAGTTTTAACACAGACAAAAATTCCCTTCCCCCATTTAATCGCCTCTTCAAAAAAGGGATCGAGACAATCTTTACCCAAATAGGGAACAATAGTAATCGCATCAGCTTCTAAAGTCCGCTTTGGTTGCGACGGTAAATAGCTTTGAGCATAGGCTGTGGCAGTTGCAGCAATATCTCCCCGTTTAACATCTAAAACTACCAATAAACCGCGCTCTCTTGCAGCCATAATCGTTTTTTCCAAAGCCACCACTCCTGCTGAACCATATAACTCATAATAAGCAGATTGAGGTTTAACCGCAGGCACTAGATCGGCGATCGCATCTAAAACCATCAGATTATACTGATAAATCGCCTCAGCACAGTCATTTAAACTACTTTCTTGGTTAATCCCTTGTTGCTGTAGCCAACTATTAGGCATTCGCTCTAAAGCAGGATCTAACCCCACAATACAAGGAGTTTTTTTTAACTTAATTTGTTCAATCAGCCGATCAATAAAGTATTTGGTCATTAGTCATTAGTCATTAGTCATTAGTCATTAGTCATTGGTGACAAGTTTAAGATAATTTATCTTCTCCCAACTCCTAGATTTACGCTAGTTTGACACCCTATACGACTGGAAATGACCTAACCATAATTTTTCTTCATATTTATAGTTTTAATGTACTAAAAATTTTAAAGCTAATGGCTAAAAGCTCTGGAGCTTCGGAGCTACGAACAAAAACACTCTGTAGATCATACTTTCAATTACCAACGCCGTTTAGTCTTTTATCTATCCATTGCTTGGCTTTTTTAACTGCATCCATAGAAGTCGAAGCAACAGGTACAGCAACAGCACTACCGTGATTATGATTAACCCAAGCTGCATAAATACAATGTCCATCTAATTCATCGCGGTCTATTTCAACTTTATAGCCACGATAAGCAAAAGAAAGAATAATCTTGGGATAATGAGGCTCGATCATTAATTTATACCAATTATTAAAAGTAACTAGTAGACGAAGTCAGAAGTCAGGAGTCAGGAGTCAGGAGTCAGGAGTTAAAATGCACTTCATTGTTTATCAATCAATGTTTGATGTTCAATGAATGGTTAAGCGGATATCTAGTTAAATATCCGCTTAGTTTTAATGTTTATTTAGGCGTTGGTGAATGCATAATGTTGTACTTCTTTTGCCTACTAATAATAGTTATTCAAAAGCTAAAAGCTAATAGCTACGAACAATATTATTGTGTGGGTCATTACTTAAATCAGCAACGTCTTTATTTAATTAAGCAGCAGCTAAATTTTGAGCCACAAAATCCCAGTTAACTAGTCCGCCAACAAATTGATCAATGTAAGCAGGACGTTTATTTTGATAATCGAGATAATAAGCGTGTTCCCAAACATCCATAGTCAGTAATGGAACTTGTCCACTAGTTAGAGGATTATCAGCATTGAGAGTTTTAGTAACTTTAAGAGTGCCGTTATCAAGCACTAGCCAAGCCCAACCACTACCAAACTGAGTTGCACCTGCATTTTTAAAAGCCTCGACAAATTTCTCAAAACTACCGAAATCAGCATCAATTTTTTGAGCTAATTCTCCTGTGGGAGTACCACCACCGCGAGGCTTCATACATTGCCAGTAAAAAGTATGATTCCAAGCTTGAGCAGCATTATTAAACAATCCGCTTTTGCTCTCATCTCCTGCTACCATTTTGATGACTTCTTCAATGGGTTTGTTATCTAACTCTGTCCCTTTAACAGCATCATTGTACTTACTCACATAAGCAGCATGATGTTTGTCATGATGAAATTCCAAAGTACTGTGAGAAATTAAGGGTTCTAAAGCCTTGTAATCGTATGGAAGAGATGGTAATTCATAAGCCATGGATATTCGTCCTCTCGCTAAAAAAGTCTATTAGTCAAAATTAGAAATGTTACCGTTTGCTTGTAGCTAAATTCAGAAACACACAAAGGAGCCAAAACGTTTCTAACTTCTTTGCAGATACTAGCTTAGTTTTGAGTGACGCAAAATACTTATCCCCAGGAGGGGGAATAAACAACTTTAAAGAAGACTCTCTTGAGATTATCCTCAACGTCAATTTTTTGGTAATCTAGCGATTAATAAAGGTGAGATACATGGCAGCACATAGACAACTCATTGCCTATTGGTACGCTTAAAAATATCTTTAAGCAAGCTGATTGGGACTGGAACACAAAATAAAAAAATAGTTTAATAATGATTTATCCAATTGTTATTCATAAAGATCCTGAAACAGCTTACGGTGTAACAGTACCAGACTTGCCTGGATGTTTCTCAGCAGGAGAAACAATGGAATACGCTTTGAAAAATGCAGTGGAAGCAATTGAGTGTCATGTAGAAGACATACTTTCAGAAGATAATATTTCGGTTTAACTCTTGATATAACTTAGCAGTTAAACCTGACGGTCAAAGCCAAATTTATCTCTAATCTGAGAATTAAAATATTGACCAACGGAACTAGTTTCTTTTAACTCTTGATAAATAGTATCAGGAACATCAGCATAGTTATAAACACTACCGTTACCAAAAACAACACGGAGAATTTGGCGCGCTGGATCGTAATCAAAAGATTTAATGGCAGTACTTTGAGTTTTAAGAAGTGGAAAAGCAATAACGTCGCGGATACTGGGAGAGTCGGTCAACAGCATGACTAAGCGATCTATACCGATACCCAAACCACCAGTGGGAGGCATTCCGTATTCTAAGGCTGCTAAAAAGTCCTCATCGATATCTTGAGCTTCTAAATCTCCTGCTGCTTTCCTAGCTGCTTGTTCTTCGAGTCTTTGTCGTTGATCTAAAGGATCGGTTAACTCGGAAAAACTATTAGCGGTTTCTCTGCCAACGATAAATAATTCAAACCTTTCTACCAAACCTGATTTCTCTCGATGGGGTTTTGCTAGGGGAGAGATTTCTACAGGATAATCCGTAATAAAAATAGGTTGAATCAGAGTAGTTTCTACTTTTTGTTCAAAGGCTTCGTTGAGTAATTTACCAATAGTTTGACAGTCTTCGGGAACTATAATTCCTGCATCTTTAGCTGCGGTTTTTGCCGAGTCAAAATCAGTAAATTGCGTAAAATTTACGCCAGTGGCATCTTGCACAACTTGGTGCATAGTTACTCGTCTCCAAGGAGGGGTTAAATCTATCTCTTCTTTTTGATAGGTAATTTTAGTTGTACCTAAAACTTCTTGAGCGACGCTGCTAATTAAGTTCTCAGTCAACGCCATCATATCGTGATAGTCAGCATAAGCCTGATAAACCTCAATCATAGTAAATTCGGGATTGTGACGAGTTGAGACCCCTTCGTTACGAAAGATTCTCCCCATTTCAAATACACGCTCAAACCCACCGACAATTAACCTTTTAAGGTGTAATTCCGTAGCGATGCGGAGATATAAATCCATCTCCAAGGTATTGTGATAGGTAATAAAAGGACGGGCATCTGCACCTCCAGCTTCGCTTTGTAAAACAGGGGTTTCAATTTCCAAAAAGTCTCTAGTTTCTAAATAACGACGAATAGCAGCCGTAATTTTGGCTCGAATACGAAATGTCTGTCTTACCTGGGGGTTAACAATTAGATCGACATAACGCTGACGATAACGCTTTTCAGTATCCGTTAAACCATGCCATTTATCAGGAAGAGGTAATAAAGATTTAGTTAAAATTTGAAACTCGCTGACATATACCGAAAGTTCTCCTTTTTCGGTTCTTTTAACAGTACCTTTAACCCCTAAAATATCTCCTCTATCAGTCAAATTTTTTAAATGATTAAATGCCCCTTCCAAATCGGACATGGTGCTATTAATTCTTTTTTTATCGAGATAAAGCTGAATTTTACCTGATTCATCTTGCAGTTCAAAAAATGCTAGCTTGCCAAAGACACGACGATTAATAATTCTACCAGCGATCGCAACTTCATCTGCTACTTCTTCTCCAGCAGCTAAATCAGCATATTTTGATTGTAATTGGGCAGCATGATGGCTAGACTCCCATTGATAAGCATAGGGATTTAAACCCAACTCCTTAATTTGGGCTACCTTTTCAATTCTACTAGCACGAATTTCTTCTAAATTGGAGCTACTTTGAGGCTTATTTTCGGAATTTTCTGCTGCCATTATGATTAAAATTTAAATGTATTCTGATGTTTGCAGATCAAAGATTTATCTTTAAGTTTAATTTTACAAGCAGTTATGAATTATAACGTAAGCCTGATGCGAATTGGCTTGGTTGATATTAAATTTTTAAGCAATAGATCTATCTTCTTTGTCTCATTTTAAAAATACAAATGTTTACGAATTGGAAAATTATTTTGAGTTTTTTGGCAGTAATTGGTTTGATAACTAGCTGTAGCTCAACTCCCTCAGCAACTGTTGCCGATTCTACTAATAAATCAACATCAACCAAAATCTCTACTGAGTCTTTAACTCCGACTCCGATTAAAATTACCCTGGCAGATTTACCCCAACCCTACACCACAGAGTCAGCGAGTAAGCCTCCTAACGTTATTTCTGTACCTGATAATCCTGTCTTGCAAGTTCCTCCAGGATTTACAGTTAATATTTTTGCCGATAATTTACCCGATGTGCGTTGGCTGACTTTAACTCCTGATGGCGATGTCTTAGCGGTGCAATCTAAACAAAATAAAATTAATTTACTACAAGACCAAAACCAAGATGGTATAGCAGAAGTTCAACAAACATTTGGCGATCGCGATAATAATTTAGATCAGCCTTTGGGTATGACTTTTGCGAATGGTTCTTTTTATGTCGCTAATACAGGCGAAGTCTTGCGGTATGACTATCAGCCAGGACAGCAACAGCTTGAAGGCAAGGGTACAGCCATCACTCAACTAACCCCAGGGGGATACAATCAACATTGGACACGTAATATTGTTACTTCTCCTGATGGTCAGAAGTTATATGTTTCAGTAGGTTCTAGATCTAATGCTGACTCTGAAGAATTACCCCGTGCCTCCATACAAGTAATGAACTTAGATGGTTCAGAACGTTCTACTTATGGTTATGGTTTACGTAACCCTGTGGGTTTAGATTTTCATCCTGTTACAGGAGAACTATATACTACTGTCAACGAAAGAGATCAATTGGGAGATGATTTAGTCCCAGATTATTTAACCAAAGTTCAACAGGGTGGTTTTTATGGTTGGCCTTATGCTTATCTTTCTCCTAACCTCCTAGATCCTCGTCATCTAGAAGGAAATCAAAGCGTTAGACCAGATTTAGCTGCTAAAACTATCACCCCTGATGTCTTGTTTCAAGCTCATTCTGCTGCTTTAGGGGTGCAATTTTACGATCAACAAAAATTTCCCAGTAAATATCATAACGGTGCATTTGCTGCCTTTCGTGGTTCATGGAATCGCGATCGCGCTACTGGTTATAAAATTGTTTTTGTTCCTTTCGGAAAAGATAATCAACCCTTGGGCTATTATGAAGACTTTTTGACTGGCTTTTTAGTTAACCCTGATGCTCCCGATACTTTTGCTCGTCCCGTTGGGTTATTAGTTTTACCCGATGGTAGTTTATTGCTAGCAGAAGATGGTAATGGTCGTATTTATCGAATTAGTTATGGTAAACAAGAGAATTAATAGATTTTTATCAACACTTTAAACCCTCAAATTCCATTACAATTGATAAAAGTTAATAAATATAACAACAACGTACACAGTACCACTAGGGAGTAAGAGATAAAAATTGTTTGTTCTTAATGGTTATGAATATTTTCTAGGTTTCTTACTTATTTGTAGTGCAGTTCCAGTTTTAGCTCTGACTGCCTCTAAACTCTTAAGACCTAGTAACGGCGGCCCAGAACGGCAAACAACCTATGAATCTGGGATGGAACCTATTGGTGAAGCTTGGATTCAATTTAATATCCGCTATTATATGTTTGCTCTGGTTTTCGTTGTCTTTGATGTCGAAACGGTATTTTTATATCCTTGGGCTGTAGCCTTCAATCGTCTAGGATTGTTAGCATTTGTAGAAGCCTTGATCTTTATTGCCATTTTGGTAGTTGCTTTAGTATATGCGTGGAGAAAAGGAGCTTTAGAGTGGTCATGAATACCCCAACATTTGAACAACAGCAAACAGAAAAAATTCTCAATCCGATTAATCCTACTAAAATAACTCAGGATTTATCGGAAAATGTCATTCTAACTACGGTAGACGACCTATACAACTGGGCAAAGCTATCTAGTCTATGGCCCATGCTTTATGGTACAGCCTGTTGTTTTATCGAATTTGCAGCTTTGATTGGTTCGAGATTCGATTTTGACCGTTATGGCTTAGTACCTCGTTCTAGCCCTCGTCAGGCAGATTTAATTATTACCGCAGGCACACTAACGATGAAAATGGCTCCTGCTTTAGTTCGTCTCTATGAAGAAATGCCCGAACCGAAGTATGTAATTGCTATGGGTGCTTGTACAATCACAGGCGGAATGTTTAGTAGTGACTCAACTACAGCAGTAAGGGGTGTAGACAAACTAATTCCTGTAGATGTTTATATTCCTGGCTGTCCTCCTCGTCCTGAAGCCATTTTTGATGCCATTATCAAATTACGTAAAAAAGTTTCTAACGAATCCCTGCAAGAACGAGTAGCTGTTATGGAACAAACCCATCGCTACTACAGCACCACCCACAATATGAAAGCGGTGCAGCCAATTTTAACTGGTAAATATGTCCAGTCACAAACTCGTAAAGCACCACCTAAAGAGCTAGCAGAAGCAATGGGAATGCCTTTGCCAGCAATAGAATCAGCAGCAACAGAGGAGGTAGAACATGGCTGAAGAAACTAATAACGAGAATCAAAATCCCCAAGAAGAAACTACCGCCTCAGACTTACTTGTTGCGGGTAAAACTTCTACCTGGCTTACCGATAACGGTTTTGATAATGAAGCCTTAGCCCCTGATACTTCCAATGTGGAAATGATTAAGGTAGAGGCGGATTTATTACTACCCATCGCCACTGCTTTATATGCTTATGGTTATAATTATCTTCAATGCCAGGGAGCTTATGATCTAGGGCCAGGTAAAGAGTTGGTTAGCTTTTATCATTTGATTAAAGTGGGTGATAACGTTGAGCAAGCCGAAGAAGTTCGCCTCAAAGTATTTCTACCTAGAGAAAATCCACGAGTTGCTTCTGTCTATTGGATTTGGAAGGCAGCAGACTGGCAAGAGCGAGAAAGCTATGATATGTTCGGCATTATCTACGAAGGACATCCTAACCTGAAGCGCATTTTGATGAACGAAGACTGGATTGGTTGGCCCTTACGTAAAGACTATGTATCTCCAGATTTTTACGAACTACAGGATGCCTACTAAGACTGTATTTCCTGAAACTTTAGTTAAATCTCTAGATTATTAGCTAATAGCCATAGCCACAGCTATTAGCTTTTCAATTTACTATTCTTTTTGCCAAATGTAGCTAAGTTTAAACACATTAAACCATAATAAATAATTTAATAGGAAAATTAAGTTTACATAATTAACAATAGTAAAAAATAGTATAAGCCAGTGTCTTGGATTACACTAAAGACGACTAAAGCTCGCTGGGAGGCAGAGTTAATGCAACAAATATTAACTGCCTATGATATTCCTGCTCGTGTCCTTAATATTGGTACGGGAATTTATTGTGGGGAAAGAAATCAAGCAGCACTACAGGTAAGATCTAAAGATCAGTGGACAGCTTTATTGCTATTAAGTCCTCCAGAAGATAGTCAAGAACTAAATTAATTAAAAACCTTATAAAAAAATTATCAGATTATGTCTTCTTTATTTGATTGGTTTGCCAACCTTAGAAAAACAGAACCCTCAGCGCAAAAACAGCAGGAACGAGAAATTGCAGATGGGTTGTGGACCAAATGTGATTCTTGTGGCTCAGTTGCCTATACTAAAGACTTACAGGCTAACCAACTAGTTTGTCCTGAATGCCAACATCACAACCGAGTTGACAGCGATGACAGGATTAAACAATTAATTGATGCAAATACTTGGAAGCCTCTAGACGAAAATATCCATCCTATTGATCCTCTTAAATTTCGCGATCGCAAGGATTATCACATAAGATTGCAAGATTATCAAACCAAAACAGGTTTATCTGATGCAGTAAAAACAGGAATAGGTTTGCTCGATGGTTTACCTGTGGCTTTGGGAGTCATGGATTTTCGCTTTATGGGTGGTAGTATGGGTTCGGTTGTGGGTGAAAAACTCTGTCGTCTGATTGAACGCGCTACTGCCGAACGTTTTCCTGTAGTTATTGTTTGTGCTTCTGGGGGAGCAAGAATGCAGGAAGGTATGTTTAGTTTGATGCAAATGGCAAAAATTTCAGGTGCGCTTCAACGTCATCAGACAGCTAAACTATTGTATATTCCTGTACTCGCTCATCCTACTATGGGCGGTGTCACCGCTAGCTTTGCTATGCTAGGAGATATTATTTTAGCTGAACCCAAGGCGACAATTGGTTTTGCTGGCAGACGAGTGATTGAGCAAACCTTAAGAGAAAAGTTACCCGATGGTTTCCAAACTTCGGAATATCTCTTGGAACATGGTTTTGTTGACTCAATTGTGTCTCGCACCCAACTTAAAAAGACTTTGGCACAGTTAATTAGTTTGCATCAGCCTTTTTATTCTCTGATGTCTCCTTTAGAGCAAACTAATCATCATCATTCTGAGGTTAAAGAAAAGGTGTAAGTAGGAAGCAAGGTTGACTCCTCGTTACAAGAGTTGACTTACTCACACAGTATGTTTATTTGTCATGATACAATTTCTCCTGTCATAATACTGACAATTAGTCATCTAAATACTAGTCATTTGCCCATAAAGTAGTACATTTAAACTAAAAAACCATAATTTTAATTAATCATAACCACTATGCCAGTTTTTTCTCAGCAAGCCTGGAAAGAGATGCGTCAAACTCCGCCAACAGAAGAAGATACACGCACGAAAATTTTACAGGCATCTCTACAGCTATTTGCTCGACAAGGCTATGATGGGACAACGACGAGGGATTTAGCTAAGTTAGCAGGAGTAGCTGAGGGAACTTTATTTCGCCATTTTGCCAACAAAAAAGCCATTTTGATCGAGGTAGCTACGACAGGCTGGGTGGATATTCTTACAGATTTACTAACAGAATTGAGTGAAATGGGTAGCTATAAAGCTGTATCCCAAGTAATGCGCCGTAGAATGCTAAATATGCGTAAAAATAGCGATTTATTACGTGTTTGTTTTATTGAAGCCCAATATCATCCTGAATTAAAAGAAACTATCCAGGCAGAAGTAATTAGCAAAATGACTGATGTAGCAGAAGCTTTTTTTGCTACCGCGATGGAAAAAGGTATTTACCGCCAGATGAATCCCAAAATAGTAGCCAAGGTATTTTTAGGTATATTTGCGATCGCAGGTTTTTCCGAACAAACGATCATCGATCCCGAAGCATCACCTCAAGCTATGCAAGAAATGGCTGAAGGTATTTCTGATATTTTTCTGCGGGGAGTTTTGAACAGTGAGCAGTAATCAGTAATCAGTAATCAGTAATCAATAACCAGTGACTATTGTAAAAAGAACCCCCAGAAGAGTGAGAAAATATCGACCTAATCTTTGGTTAGAAAGGTTGATGGCACTAGTGGCAGTGGTTAATTTAATTATTGTGGCTTTTGATCTAAGTTACATTCCTCTGAGAGATTTTTGGTTATCTGGTCAAGTTACTGTGGGAGGAATTAATTCTGCCTATATTAAATTAGATGGGATTAAGTTGGATCTGATTCCTCAGAATATTTCGCAATTAATTACTCAATACGATGTTCTTAAGGGGATAATTCCTAACCGCGAAACAGAAGCATATTTAAATAAGTTTGAACAGCTACAACAAGAATTAACCACCAGCGGTCTGGAGTCTCCAGTAGTGAACAATTTAATGGGAGATTTACGCCGTCGTAGTATTGAAATCATTCAAACCAATGCTTTTTCTGAGGCAAATAAGACAGGAAATTTAGAAAGAATTAAAAACAGAATGCGATCGCATATTCCTAATCCAGACAACTCAGCGAAGATAGCATTTTGGCGGTTTTGGACTCCTGCTTATTTTGAAGGTAAAGTTGACGAGGAACTAGAGTTTTTTAAGAACGACATTCAACCTTTGATAGAGACTAACTATTATCAGCTGGTTGGAGAAAATGGTGGCTATGTTAATTATTTTGGCGTAATTGATTTCCCTTTTGGTGTAGTTTTTGCTTTAGAGTTTTTGATCCGTACTTGGTTTATTAGTCGTAGGCGCACTGGGGTCAGTTGGTTGGATGCTATGCTCTGGCGTTGGTATGATTTATTCTTTTTAGTTCCTTTTTGGCGGTGGTTGAGGATTGTACCTGTCACAATCCGCTTAAATCAGGCACAACTGATCAATCTCAATTCAATTCAAAAACAAATAAGTCAAGGATTTGTAGCAGGAATTGCAGAAGATGTCACAGAAGTAGTAATTATTCGACTAATTAATCAAATACAAGCCTCGATCCGTAACGGTGATATGAATCGCTTATTATCTGAAGTAGATAATCCCTATGTTGATATCAACGACACCAATGAAACTATAGAAATAATTAGAATTTTAGCTAAAGTACTTGCCGATCGCGTTTTACCTGCTATTCAACCAGAAGCAGAAACTTTACTACACTATAGCGTCGATAAGGCTCTAAAACAAAGTCCTGCTTATCAAGGAATTAAACTCTTACCTGGAGGCGATCGCACCTTAACAGGTTTAAGCCGTCAATTAGTATCCCAGGCTTACAGTGCTTTTAGTAGTGCTTTACAAGCAGCTTTGGCAGAAGACGAACAATTTGATCGTTTATTAGAAAGTTTAGTCAGCAATGTTGGTAAAACTATTTCAACTGAGCTACAAGCGCAACAAAGTATGAATAAAATTGAATTTTTATTAATTGACTTACTAGAAGAAATAAAAATCAACTACGTCGAACGCCTATCTCAAGAAGATATTGAAGAAATCTTGGAACAGACCCGCAGCTTGCGTAATTTAACTCATAAGTAGGGTTTGATGGGAAAGGTTTTTCGTGGGTGTATTTATTTATACCTGGTTGTATTTTCTCTTGCAACCTGTGGTTTTATAGTTTTTTCTACCTGCCTAATTATAAGCTTACTAACTTATCTGGATTTTCAGAGTGATCTTTGGTAAGCTTCAACTAAGTACATTTTCTTAAGTATAATTAACAATAATTTACTGATAGAAATAAAATTGTAGACAAAAAATAATTCGGAGATTGGCGAAATGAGTATAATTGGTTCTTTAGAAACATTTTCTCTACCCGAATTATTTCGTTTAATTGACTCAGGGTCTAAGACAGCGGAACTTATCATCCAGCCACCACAAGAGTATCGCCCTTTCAAAGCTATCAATGATTATCCAGTTGGAACTTATCATCTATGGTTTTATCGAGGTCAGTTAGTTACCCTTACTAGCAATCGTTTAGATCATCCAGATTTAATCACACTGATTGAAAAACACAAGTGGACAAATAGAGACGACCTTAATCATTTCGCTAATACCTGTCCAGCTAATCTTCCTCTTGGTGTTTATTTACATAAAAAAAAGATTCTCAAAAAAGAAAAACTAAAATCACTGTTTCAACTGCAATTACATCAAGCTTATAAATTATTTAATCTTAGTTCTGGTAAATTTCAATTAAAAGTAATTTCCGAACAGTCTCTGCAACCTAGTTTTAGTATAATGCCTTGGTTGGAGATGACAGGACACAGCATACAAGCAGTCAAAGTCAATATTTTAGCTTTACGTATGCTCAAAAATTGGGGTATTTTTACCGAAAAACTACCAGAATCAAGTTCCGCTCTCCAACAATTAGTTTATCAACCGACATTACGCTTAACTCCTCTAGAACAGCAAATTTGGCAAATAGCGTTTGGTACTATGTCCTTAGAAGAATTAACTCAAATTCATAACCTATCTTTACTAAAAGTTCAAAAGGCAGCCTTTAGCCTAATAATGGCAAGATTGGTAGAAGAAATTCCTCTAGCTCACTTCAAGAGTCATAAAAACAGCAATTCCAATTCTCAGTTATCCCTCCCATCCACTGCTATAGCCGTAACCTCTAACTCAAAAAATAATGGTAGTCAATTGACGATGACTGAACCCTACAGACTTGCTCCGCCAAAGTCTACCCGTAGTGTAATCGCTACTGATATCTCACCTGTAGCAACTCATCAGACAAGTATAGTAACTTTCTCAGATTCTAAATTACAAAACGGGAAACAAAACACTATATCAACAGCAGCAACCACAGTTCCTTTAACGGAAAAACCAAAAGTTAATCCTTCTTTATTAAGAAGATTAATAAATTTTTTACGGAGCAAATTATGATGGAGAGACTGCAAATTGCTCTTACAGGTCCAGTTGGAGCAGGCAAAACTAGTTTTGTACGTACTATTAGTGAAATTGAAGTAGTAAATACAGAGCGGATTGCTAACGATGAAACTAAATTGCTTAAATCAACTACAACTGTGGCTTTTGATTTTGGTCGCTTGACTTTAGATTCTGGACAAGTTTTGTATTTATATGGTGCGCCAGGACAATTTCGCTTTGACTTTATGTGGGAAATTTTGCTTGATAAAGTTCATGCTTACATTTTTTTAATTGCTGCTCATCGTCCCGAACACTTCCATTCTGGTCGCAAGATACTCAATTTTATGAAGCAAAAAACACAGATGCCTATGATTATTGGTTTGACTCATACAGATTGTGAAGGAGCGTGGTCAGCAGAAGATGTGGCTTTGGCTTTAGGACTTACCGTCGAAGCAGAGCGACCTACTTTTGTATGTGTCAATGCTGACAACTCTCAGTCAGTTGCTCAGTGTTTAATAACCTTGATGGAGGAATTGATGTCGATTTCATTGAACTAGCAAGAATTTGTAATTAGTAATCGTCCCTCGAACATTCATCTAAAAAACTATAAGTTTTGCAAGCTGGGTAGGCTTGAGAATCTCAATTTTCGATACATATACAACTACAACAATACACAAGTGTTGCTAGATAAGCTTAAACAGATTGCTAGTACATTTGGGCGTAAGTAAACCGACTATTATTGTGAGATACTAACTAAG
>CAYMWC010000033.1:0-32296 GCA_964393695.1 uncultured Pleurocapsa sp. | reverse complement strand
GTTTTGGGAGATTTCTTTCGTATTTCATCTGTGGGGCTGCCGAATGTGGGATCAAGTATTAGTATTAGATTTGAGCGAAGTTTCCTCGATTGGGGTTACGGCAGCACTAGCGATTGAGTCAATTGTGCAGGATTCGGTTAGCCGTAATCGTCATGTCTGGATTGTAGTTGAACCAGGACAAGTCCAAAATCGGATTAAACAACTTGAGTTAGAAAGATTTACGGCTATAGATAAGGCATCGGATGAGCAATTTTTTTCCAAAATTTACCAAGTGGAAAACCGTTTTCAGGCATTGCAATCTGCATTAGCATTCATTCAACCAGAAATTCCTATTTAAAAAACAATTTTTTAAAGTCAATTTTTTAGTTCATTTAAGTATTTTTATCGTCAAGAAAAGTGGAGAATTAGTCATGTCTCAAAAAATTTTAATTATGTTGGCATAGCGAGCAAGTTTTCGACATTCCAGGTTATTTGAGAATAAGATTTATCTAACAAAGTAATTTTGTAGTTTAAATTCTCTAAAAACAACTCAATTTCTCGTTTCTTAGCCAGCAAAGCTTCTTTCGTTTCGTCATCAACCTCATAAATAATAGTTGGTTTAAATTGACTAATAGTTTGAGACATACCTTTGAGGACTTCTATTTCTGCGCCTTCTACGTCAATTTTGACAAATTTAGGCGGTTCTATTTCTTGTCTATCGACTAGGTAATCGATCGAGACAAGTTGGACTGCAAGAGAACCATCGAGATCGGGTGGAGTTCCAACAGTGGCTAGGGTATGACCTCCAGCATATTTGGCTAACAACAGTTCAGCCGTCCCTGTCGAAGAAAAAACTGCTTTTTCAATAACAGTAACGTGAGAAAAGTTATTTTGTTTGAGATTTCGTCTAACAATAGCAACATTCTCTGGTGCTGGCTCGAAGGCGTATACTTTACCAGATGAACCAACTAACTTGGCAGCGAGAATGGTAAAAAAGCCAACGTTAGCACCGATATCGTAAACAACATCTCCTGGTTTGAGATGATTTAAGAAAGCTTGCTGTAGTGGAGGTTCGTATTTCCCTAAGACAGCATCGATGTTAGTTTTGCCAACGTTGAATGTTAATCCTGCGGCTACCCCTTCACTAATAGTTACATCGCGATCGCGTAAGCCTAGTTGAACAAGATTGCGTAAATTTGGACTTAAATTCGATTGAGCTAGCCATTTGAGCCAACTAAGTGGTATGAATCTCACAATATAACTGAGGATAAGCTTGGTAAATTCTTTAATAGCCATTTTTTATACCTTAATAAAAATATTGATTTATGCCTTGTAATCCCAAAAAAACGAACCCGTTTTTTAGATCTGCACGCTCAAGCGACGTTTTTTCTGCTGAGACGTGTTTTGTAGCAAAAGCCAAAACTTGTAAACCATCTTTGAGCATTGATTCTGTTTCGAGTGTGACTAGTTCAAAATTTAAATCGATTAAATTGCCGTTTGCATCTAACATTTTCTGAGCGCGAGGTAAAATTGTTTCTGGAGAGCCTTTAATATAAATAGTTTTTCCATCAATATTTGAATGCAAAGTTGCCATGTATTGAAATTTTGATGTAAAGGGAGTAGTGTCTAATTTAGGCATTAACTGCTGCCAGCTAGATTGACAAAGCCCAGCTTTGCTTGCAGCAGCAATTGAAGCTCCTTCGAGCGGATTACCAATAAAAATCCACTGCCCTTCTTTATTTTTCAAGTAAGAATTATTACAAAGAATACCTGCTATCAAGCATTCTCTTAGAGCGATGTGAGAGTAAAGTTTTGTTATGTCTAGTAGCCAGCATTTTGACTCTTCGAGTGATACTTTAACAATACATCCTTCTGGAGTGTAATCTGACCCATCAACTTGGTAATGTTGCCCTCCTGTGTAAATTTCTATAAAGCTCGAATTATTATAATATTGCTCAAAATTAATCATCTTTTTGAGGTAAATGCCAAATTTTTAACTAACTATCAACCAAACAAACCCCAATAATTTGATTCAGTGAGTAATTATTATTACTTTATAGCGGTTCTCAAATTAATGAGATACATTTTGCAAGCGTGCCTAGTGCCTAGTGCCTCGCTTCACCGAGGTGTACCTCACTCAACCGAGAATTGCTATATAAACACCAAGTGTTGCTGAATTTAGCTAATTACAAGCCTAAAATTGGTAATTTTTTTAGGCAAATTAGCTAATAATTGTAGAGAAACTCGAACTAACACCTATCACTATTAGAAAAAAATCAAAGAGGCTTCTCTTTTCTCTTTCGCCTGATAAGAGAAAAATTATTGATGAATTTAAGCGATTCAATTCTTCTAAAAATTAGGGTTATATTCGACTCTGATTATCAAAAATATTCTGGACAAAAATGAGGCTATTTTGTCAGAAACAAATGCTTATGACTTAAGCTCAATACAAGATAAATCAGGTAATTGAAAAGACTGAATTGTAGAGCTTATCAGCTAAATGTTAAGGGGGACATTGACCAGGAATTCTGGGTGTTTGACTATGATATTTCCATCTCAAACTTTTTAGCCAGTTTAACAGGACTATAAGCTCGCCACCATGAGCGTAGGGTTCAAGTCTTGAGTTAAAAATTAGTTGGCATCTCCGTTTTTTCAAAAAAGTTTTCACAATTATGCCATTTAACATTTTGTACTTTCATCATAAATTAAAACTATAAAAATAGCAAGAGATATCCTGTAATTGCCTATTAAGTAGCTGGGTGTAATTAAATATAAAATAACGGATTCTTATCTTTCTCCCCTATCTCCACTAATCCACTACTCCACTACTCCACTACCTCACATCAGTCTTTAAATTAATTATGCCTACCTACTTACTTGTCCCCAATCGCCAATCACCAATTCATCTTTTAATCCCCTAAAAATAGCTGATTGAAAGATTTAATTATCGCTAAGGATTGTTGAGAAATTCGTTTGGTAATATTTGTTAAATCATGAACTGAATTTTTAGCAAAGGTTGAACCTTTTATTTGAGTGTCTAAAGAATCAGAAATGTTTTGAGTAAAGTTACTTAATTCATGATTTAAAGCCACAATCTGCTCTAACTTCTGACTAGCAGTTTGAAAGTCATTAACTCCGCTCATTAGTAGCTCTGTTTCCGATTCGAGAGTAGTTGTTTTGGTGGTGATTTCTGTTTTTATACTGGTAAATAGAGGATCAATTTTTGCCGTAGCCTCAAATAGCTCTTGCATCAAAGAAAAAATTCGATCAGACAGTTCAACAAAGGAATTTTGGTTGTCAACTCCAATCTGACTGAGATTTACAGATCTAGTCATCCCCATTGATTGTTGAGCTAATTGTTTGCTCAAATCTTTGACTTGATCGATAGTGGCAGCAAAATCTTGACAAGAATTACTCAGATTTTCAAATCCCACTGTGACATTTTGAACTGTACGCTGGATATTGGAACTGTTGTTAGCTGTACGATTTATAATTTCTTGGGTATCTTTAGTGTATTGTTCAAGCTCGGCTAACAGGTGAGCATTGTCGAGAGCCAAACCGACTTGGGTAGCAATTTGACTCATCCAACGGATTTCAACCTGTTGCCATTGGCGAGTATCAGAACATTGGTGAGCTACTAACAAACCAAATAGTCTGCCTTGATTGATAATTGGTGTAACTAGATTTGCCTTAACGTCCAATTTTGCCAATTGCTCGACATAACACTGGCTCATACCTGCTTCGTAAATATTTTCCCAAGCACGGACTTTACCATCGCGATACTGATCGAGATATCTAGCTTCAAAGCAGGGATCTTTAATGATTCTTCCTTCTGCTTTTGTCCAACCATGAGCCACAGATTCGGCGACAATCTTGCCATAATTATCTGGAGTGAGAGCATAAACGACAACGCGATCGCAATTTAAAATTCTCCGTACTTCCCGAACACTAGCTTTGAGAACATCCTCTGAGTTTAGGGATTGGCGAATTTGTTGTACCGTCTCGGTAAAATATCCAGTCCACATTTTTTCTGATTCTGCCTGCTGACGTAAGCGTTGGGCATCAGCTAATAATTGGGCATTATCGAGGGTAAAACCTACTTGTGCAGCAATTTGAGTTAACCAAAGAATTTCTGATTGCTGCCATTGACGAGGATTAGAACATTGCTGGGCGACTAATAAACCAAATAACCTGCCTTCAAGAATAATAGGAACTACCAGATTTGCCTTAACCTCTAACCTCTCCAGTTGTTCAATATGACACCTGCTCATACCTGCTTCGTAAATATTGTCCCAAACACGTACTCTACCTTCACGATACTTTTCGAGATATCTGGCTTCAAAGCAAGGATCTTTAATCACCATTCCTTGTGCCTTTGTCCAACCAGAAGAAACAGATTCCGCGACAATTTTCCCATAAACCTTCTGATGCAGGGCGTAAATCAAAACGCGATCGCAATTAAAAATTCGATGTACTTCCCGAACACTTGAGTCCAAAATATCTTGGATTTTGAAAGATTGGCGAATCTGCTGTAGTGCCTCAGCAAAATACTTTGTCCACATTCGTTCTTGTTCAAGCTGTTTTTGAACCTCAGCTAATTGTTCTTGTTGATGATCATTAGAGATTTGAATATATTCGGGCATTTTACTTATATAATTAGCGATTTGAGTTATCCAGTAAATTTCTTGTTGTTGCCAACTACGGATGTCTGAACATTGATGAACGATCAATAGCCCAAATAGTTGATTTTCCTGAGCAATCGGTGCTACCAAGCCAGCTTTAACATCTAAAGCTTCCAATTGTTCTCGATACCAAGAAGGAGCATCTACATCATTAGTATTATTCCAAACAAGGACTTGATCATGACAATTTGCTTCTAAATATTTAGCAGCAATAGGTGAATTTTTTGTGGATTGCTCTTGAACTTTAGTCCAGCCATCAGCAACAGATTCAGCTACTACCGCCTCATAATTAGCAATATTGAAACTATAAATTAAAACGCGATCGCATTTCAGTAGCCGACGTATCTCTGTGACTATAGTTGGTAAAATATCCTCTTGTTCGAGTTGTTCAGTTATCTTGCTCTTAATTTCAGCAAATAACCTATTTCTTTCCTGCTGAATGAAAGTTGTCTGCTGTACTAAGCTTAAATCTTCTAATTCCTCAGTTTCGGCGATCGCTGCCAGAGATTCTCCTGCTGCACTTGCTTTGGCTGCCAACAAGCCAACTGTCTTCTCCCCCCAAGGCTGGAGTTGAAAACATTGATGAGCAACTAAAAAAGCTAATAATTTATTGTCAATATAAATTGGGGCAACTGCGACACTTTTGACTCCCAACTTTTCTAGCTCGATTAAATTATTTTTACTAACATCTGAAGCGTAAATGTTATCTATGGTTAAAGACATACCATAACAATACATCTCCAGATAATCACCCTCTAAAAAAGGATCGTGGATAGTTTTTCCCAAAATAGAAGTACAGTTTTGATCAACAGATTCGGCTAAAATTCCTGCTTTGGGTAAATCACTAGCATTATAAATAATAACGCGATCGCACTTGAGTATTTCCCTGGCTGTTTCCACAGTATCTTGTAAAATCCGTTTAAGATTTTGATACTTGATTAGTTGTCGCTCAAAGGTTTGATTCATTATTTATAGCTGTTTTAATAAAAGCTCTTAGCTTATGCCTACGGCAGCTACGCAAAAGGCTTGAAGCTCATCAAAAAATATAAAGAAGTTTATTAATTAGGTTTTGCATATTTGCATAGTGCTAATTTTTATAAAGTATACAGCTAAATAAGTGTTTGCTTCCGTATTTTAGCCAGGAAACCTCCGATAGTAAGCTAAAAACTGCCTATATCAAGTGATTTGAGTGTACTATAGAACAAAAAAACTATTGCCTTGCTATCAGGCTTAAACTCCGAGACTGGCTTTAATGATGAGTACTTTCCCAAACAGATGCAGATCTATTTAATCAGTGCGATCGCGCTTTTTGTCTTCATCTAATAAATAAGAAAGTTTTTGTTTGTCGCAATTGACTCCAGAGTTTTTAATTAAAAGAAGGCAGAAGGTGTGGCAACCATTTTTCGTTCCTCTACTAATAATTATTGAAGTTTGAATTTAAACTATCGATCTATCGAGCATAACTAGAGAAGCGATCAAGAATAATTAGAGAGGAAATCGAAAAATAAAGATGTAGATATTAATTTTTTCTTCTTTATTTTATTAATGAAAAACCTTTCATCACTAACATTCCTTTTTAAGCTTTTGTTTTTAATTAACTGCAAATTCAGTAATTTTTCGTCTTAGTAAGGATTTATAGGCTAAGACAATACGTTCTTTAGGAATACCCAGATTAGCTAACTCATCAGCAATTCCCTCTTCTGTACCATCCTGTTGAATCCAAAGTTTATCGCCCAGAATATCTATGTGGATTAATACGCCATAAATACGTCGTCCATTATCCCATCCTACCTCTACTAATAAATAGCGATCGCTTTCTCTATCTAAAATTATTTCTATTTGAATACCATCATCATCACCTAAAAAATCAGCATATTCAGTTAGCAGTTTTTCTATAATTTCTCGCTCATTCAGACTTAAGTTATCCATTTTTATCACGTCAAAAGTGAGTACTTGAATGATCTTATCTTCCAACAAAACTTGACCTGCTTCTTCTTCAAAAACTGTTATACCTACTTCTTCAGTTACTGCTAAATAAATTTTTTCCTCTAATTAAGCGAAGATGATAAGGATCGTGGGTTATCGTCCATCCTGCTTTGAGCATGGCATTTTTTACTGTTTCATGATAAATATCTTTGGCTGGCATTTATTTAGTTTATCCTTTGATCTTGACGCTCATTGTTGAATTAAACAATTATCAATTTTTTAAATACATTCTGGTTAATTCTAGATTTTATTGTTATCCTAAATTCTGCCTAATCAGTAATTTGCCTATATGATGTCAAATCCGATTTTGAAACCTTACTTTTCCGTCATGAGTTTTAATTAGGCTAAAAGCCTCCTGCCTTAACTCAGCTTTTAAATTATGTATTTCAACAAGATTTAGTATGACACCCAACCAAACGCCTAGTTCTCAAATTCCCGCTTGTGCCTGGCAACGTCCTATAGGTAAAGGCTGGGATCAACCCTATACTGTACGTTACGCGAGTAATCTAGATGATGGGCCTTGGCATGGGATGCCCTTGGGAGGTATGGGTGCAGGATGTATTGGTAGATCGACTAAAGGTGATTTTAACCTCTGGCATTTAGACGGGGGAGAACATATCTTTAAATCTCTGCCTGCTTGTCAGTTTAGTATTTTTGAGCAGACAGAATCTACAACTCAAGCTTATGCTTTGTGTACAGAAGCACCAGAAGATAATAGTTTATCCCGTTGGTCTTGGTATCCCAAGGAAAAGGGTGTTTATAGTGCGCTGTATCCTCGTAGTTGGTTTGAATATCAGGGTGTATTTGCTACGGAGATTACTTGTGAGCAGTTTTCGCCGATTTGGGCAGAAAGTTATCAAGAAGCTAGTTATCCCATCGTTAACTTTGACTGGACAGTACATAACCCCACAGAACAGCCGATAACTCTCAGTATTATGCTGACTTGGCAAAATACTGTCGGTTGGTTTACCAATGCCATTAAATCCCCAACAGTGAAAGTACGGGATGATGGTAGCCCTGAATATGAATATCAGCCTAAGTGGCGAGATAGTACAGGTAGCTATAACCAGTGGATACAGGATAACTATCGAGTAGGCTGTTTATTAGACAGGGTGCAACTTGATGAGCAAGTACAGGAAGGAGAGGGACAAATTGCGATCGCGTCTGTGTATAATCCTAGTGTAGAAGTTTTTTATCTCAGCCGTTGGAATCCTGACGGGGATGGGGGTGAAGTTTGGGATTACTTCGCAGCCGATGGCTCATTACCTGATCGACAAGATGAAACCCCTGCTGATCCTGGAGAACAAATTGCTTGTGCGATCGCCATACGCTTTACAATTAAACCAGGTCAAACTAAGCAGATTCCCTTTACCCTAGCCTGGGATTTGCCTGTGACGGAATTTAAGCAAGGGATTAATTATTATCGTCGCTATACGGACTTTTTTGGGCGTAACGGTAAAAACGCCTGGAGTATGGTTAGAACTTCCCTTAAACATGGAGACTGGTGGCGAGAAAAAATTATCGCTTGGCAAGATACAATTCTGCAACGGGATGATTTGCCTGACTGGTTTAAGATGGCACTATTTAACGAATTATATTTACTCGCTGATGGTGGGACTCTGTGGACTGCTGCTTCGGAAAACGACCCTGTAGGGCAGTTTGGGGTTTTAGAGTGCATGGACTATCGTTGGTATGAAAGCCTTGATGTCCGTCTCTATGGTTCATTTGGGTTAATGATGTTGTGGTCTAAGCTAGACAAATCAGTCCTAGAAGCTTTTGCCAGGGCAATTCCCCACCACGACGATACACCGCGCATTGTCGGTTACGATGGCTCAAGTGCGATCAGAAAAGCTGGTGGTGCAACTCCCCATGATTTAGGCGCACCCAATGAACATCCTTGGCAGGAAACTAACTACACTTCTTATCAAGATTGTAACCAGTGGAAAGACTTACCCAGCGATTTTGTGCTGCAAGTATATCGTGATTATGTTCTAACAGGTAGTAAAGATATTAACTTCCTGTGGGAATGTTGGCACAGCATTACTCTTACTTTGGCATATCTCAAAAAATTTGATCGTGACCAGGATGGTATTCCCGAAAACTCTGGCGCACCAGATCAAACCTTTGATGATTGGAGACTAAGAGGGATTAGTGCTTACTGTGGTGGTTTGTGGATTGCAGCCTTAGAAGCAGCAATTAAGATAGGCGAGATATTGATTGCTAATCCACCAATGAATCCTAACCTCCAACCCGAAGACTTTCCCGTAAGTATAGAAAATACCCTTAATACCTATCATAGCTGGTTGCAACAGGCGCGATCGCTCTATCATGATACTCTCTGGAATGGGGAATATTACCGTCTTGATAGTGAAAGTGGCTCAAATGTGGTCATGGCGGATCAACTTTGTGGACAGTTTTATGCGCGTTTATTGGGTTTACCCGACGTAGTAGTAGAACAATATACTAAATCCACATTAAATAAAATCTACGATGCCTGTTTTCTCAAGTTTCACAACGGTCAATATGGTGCAGCCAACGGCGTTTTACCCGATGGTAGTCCTGTTAACCCTAATGATACCCATCCCCTAGAAGTCTGGACAGGAATTAATTTTGGTTTAGCTGCTTTTATGCTGCAAATGGGTATGAAAGAAGAGGCTTTTAAGTTAACTGAAACTGTAGTGAAGCAAGTATATGAAAATGGTTTGCAGTTTAGAACTCCTGAAGCAATAACAGCAGTGGGAACTTTTAGGGCAAGCCATTATTTAAGAGCGATGGCTATTTGGGGTATTTATGGTGTTTTGAGTGATTGGGAATAGTTTCGCGCAAAGACGCAAAGACGCAAAGAAAGGACGCAAAGCAAGAATACTATCAAGCTTATGAGCAATCCAAAATGAGCAAAAATTCTTAACATCCTCTAAGTTGTCTGACTATATTAAGTATTTCACCTCTGCCTAACAAAACACCATAATACGTTAAACAAATAGAATGATAACTAGCTAAGAAATTATCAGCTTTAGAAATAGTAGTCACATATATTTGTTGGCTACTAGACCAATGATTAAGATAATACACATAATATCCATCTAATAATTTTTGCAGTAAAATAGCATTTTCAAAATCTTTTTTGTTTAAAATCAGATCTCCACAAAACTTACATTTTAATAATGCAGATTTTAAATCTTTGAAGGTTTTAATAGTAGATTCAGTTGTAAAAGGTACATGATCAGTAAATAAATGCCATACACTTTGCTCTGAACGAATATCTTGAACAGTAACATAATTAGCAAAATGCTCACAATTACGATGCACTAAATGATATGTTAAGCCTAAAGGTATTTGATTGATTCTTGTCTCTATTTGTTCCAAACTAGCTTGAGTACGTCGTTCTAAAGTAATTTCTGCAAATTTATTAAATTTTTGCCACAAATAAATATTCTGACTTTTAAATAATGATTTCCACTCTACTTTTCCTTCCCCACTAATAAAATTATTTTTGTTTTTTAGTCCCCATCCAACTGTCAAACCATTCCCAACATACACAAAGAAATGACGAGTATGACCTGCAAGCGGTACAGATAAAATATCTCCTACTTGAAAATTCATATAAATCTATATTGTTTTTAACCTGTAATAGAAGTTTATATTCCAAGTATTCCCAAGTTTGCTCAACAAATTATTCTGTTGATGTCTTAAATAAGAAGACTTTTATACCTGAAAACCAGCAAAATCTTTACTTCTTTGCGCCTTTGCGCCTTTGCGCGAGATATTTTAATATACATTGGGAGTAAAACCTGACAATTAATAATCAAAATGACATTGCAAGAAATCCTTCAATTAGCTAAACAACTAACCCCAATAGATAAAGTACGACTTATCCAACAGCTAACCCCAGATCTAGAACGAGAATTATCTCAAATAAAACCCCAACCTAAAAAATCATTACTGGGTTTATGTGCAGACTTAGGAAAAGCACCATCAGAAGCAGAAATAGATCGAACTCGCAATGAGGGATGGAATAACTTTCCCAGAGAGGATATCTAAATGATTGTAGCGGTGGCGGATACCCATACTATTATCTGGTATTTATTTAATGATTCGAGACTTTCTAACATTGCAAGACAAACAATCGAAACAGCAGCAGCAAATGGAAATCAGATTGGTATTGCTTCGATTACTCTAGCTGAAATAGTTTATCTAAGTGAAAAAAACCGTATTCCAGAACAGACATTTGAACGTTTACTAAATGCAATAGAAGAAGAAAATAGCGTATTAATCGAAATTTCTTTGGATAAAAATGTAGTTAAAACTTGCGATCGCTATAATTAAAATCGTAGTAAAAAAAATGCGATCGCCTTAAAACGGGCATCAATTATCAATTATCAATTAATTAAGTGTTTTTCAACTAAGTTCTCTACCTGCTTGGGTTTGACTTTGCTGTAGCGAGCTTTGTCAGGCATCATTACTATAGTGGGAGCTTGTTTGCATTTTTTTAGACAGCCTGTTTTCTTAATTGGAACTTTTTCAGTTAACCCGCGATCACTTAGGCTAGTTTCTAGTTGTTGACAAACTTCTTTTCCACCGTTTTTCCAGCAGTTCGATTTTTGGCAGATTAATACTTGTGCTTTAGATTTTACTTCCGTATTCAATACAGGTAGCAAAGAAACAGTTTTAGTTTTAATTGTGGGGGGTATTTCTGATTCTAGTTTGGGAGGAATGATAATAACTGTTTGTGCTTTGTATTTAACTTTGTCAGTTTTGGGATGTTGTTTAGATATTCCTACTACTTCTAACTGGCAGCCAGGAGAAAGGCTAGAAAAGCTTTTTCTTAGCTTCTTAGGAATTTTTAGGCAGTATTTTCCTTGATCAGTAGCTAGATTGATGTATTTAATCTTACTTTTCTGGGTATGAATTTTGGTCAATTTACCCTTCAAGCGGAAGGAATTAGCTATATTGCCAAATTTATTCATTTAAAATACATATTTTGTTTATTTTATCGCCGTTGTTGAATACCTAGTATGAGAGTAATTGAGTTTTGACTTTTGACTTCCATAACGCTCATCATTTATCTTTTTTGATAATTTTACTGGACTTCCCAGCAATTATCTAGCCAATCAATCAACTGTTGTCGAGATGTACTAAACTGTCTAGCTACACTCCAAATCTGAGCTACGGTGGTTGGACTATGTGGATTTACTAGTAAAGGTTTATTGGTAAAACATTGACACTCTATATCTAATGAGCGTAGACGGTAAAATACATCCCAGCGATCAATCCATTTAACAGTTAGAACAGGATTAGGCTGTTGATCTGTTTCTAGAGCGTTATTTTGTTGCTCAAATCTCTGATAATTGTCATGCTTTTGATGATCCATAACTATTAAAGTCCTTGTTTTATACTCCTTGATTAAAGACAAAACTAGCTTATTGAGAATTAAAATCAATTAATTGTCACTAAAAGATTATACCCCTTAATCAACAATTTATGTCAACTACTAATCTTACTTAGTGTCAAGGTATCCAAAAGCACTTCAATTACAGTCATCAGTCAGCAGTGATTACTTACATTTTTGTTGTTGCTGTTCGAGCTTGCTTTGTACTTGCTGGGGTAAACCTAAAAAAGCTGATTGATAAAGACGTTGAAACTCTTGGTCAAAGTGTTGAGCTACTTGATGGTTGTTAATCACAATCAAAGTTTCATCATTCAGATGATTGGCTGCTTGTGACCAATTGTGTGAGCCAGAAATTATGGTTTGGTCATCAATTAGGGCAAATTTGTGATGAAGTTTATCTCCAAAGGCTAAGTTGGGGATACCAATAGTATTAAGTGGTTGATTCCAGGGATTATTATCTGTTTCTGGTTGACAACGATTATAGGCAGTAACTCCTAACATATCCAATACTTCACTGTAGTAGCGAAAGGCAAAGCCAGGATCAAAAATTCCTTGAATTATTACCCCTTGTTGCTGTTTTTCTTGGAGAATATCAGCTAATTCTTGTTCACTAAAAACAAATAAAGCTAAATCAATAGAATCCTCAGCCTTATTAAGGGTTTCGCCAATCAATCCATTACCACTTAAATGCCAATCTTTACTATTAGAAATAGGAGAAAATTGGATAGTAACTTCTGTATTTTCCCAATTAAGAGATCTAGGCGATCGCCAGGGTTTATTCAAGCCAAATTTGTTATCCTCCCACATATAATTAAATTCTTCTGTAAAGATATCCGCTAATTCTTTATTTTCAATTCGGAATAAATGATTAACATTACCTTTAGTATCCAAATTATCGACATCCCCGTGAACATCACTCAGGGTAAAATTTGCCGAACCTGTAATTACAGTTTGTCCATCAACTACCATGAATTTATGGTGCATTAAACCACTACCTTTTGAACCATCGGCAGTATCGTCAATAATCGGAATTTCTGCATTATTTAAAATAACCAAAGCATCTCTTTGTGAGATTTCTTGGTCACTGAGATAACCATCACCATTAAGATCGACTAATTGCTGAAACTGCTCATACTTCTGGCGATCGCGTTCATTTAAGCTTTTAATTTCTCGCTTATTTAATTCACTTAAAGGACGACTATAATTGTTTTCTAAAATTACCCTGACCTTGATTCCTGCTTGTTGACTTTTAGCTAAAGCTTGAGCAAGTAAAGGTAAATTAAGCTCTTGCACAGCCAGATCAATAGTAGATTTTGCAGCTACGATCTCATCAATAATTACTGTCTCTAAATTATCTCCTGTTTTTTCTATCTGGCGATAAACATCAGTGTAATTTTTACTATTTGCTCTATGATTAAAATAAACCTGAATAAATTGATCCTGGGCTGGGTTAGTTAGCCGTTGAGATATTTTTTGACACCCCACAATCAAGACTATACTACATAACAATATCCACGTCAGACGATACATAAAAATTAAGCGAATATTATTTATAAATAAACCTATCCACCATAAGCGATCAACCTTAAAATCGCTAGATAAATACCTATGCAAAATTAATTAGAAATTTTTTATTCTGTATGTTTTGTAGGGACTAAGCTGTGATGCATTTAAACTGTGTATTATTCTTTTAGAAATCCAATCAGTAAACCCTCTCCTCTACTCCAATACTCCACTACTTCTCTACTTTCCCAAAACAACAAATTAAAAGCTCAACAGCTTACCCTATTTACATCAAGTCAGTAGTTTGCTGATGAAAATACGTAATATTTTTATATTTAGCTTGTAATAACTTTTTATCTTGCTCTTTTTTGACTTTTGACTTCCGCAAAGCAGTAATAGTTTTTAGTTCTGACAGGTGGGTTATTGGGTGATAAGATACCTGAAGCCTAAAAGTTTTTGTATCTAATCAATCAAAATAGAACCAAAAAATCTAAGCTTATGCCCAGACTAAATATTATTAATCAAAGATTAGAGTCGGTTCTGTCTAGCTATAGCAGAGTAGTTTCTAACTCGACTGTGAATTATTTATTATTATCGACTTTATTGTTAATTGGATTATCTGCGACTTCCCTCCAGGCACAGGAAACAACTCCTACAGAATCTCCAGCCCCAACAGATACTACTGAGCCAAATTCTGGTTCAACAACTCAATCAGGTAGTATTTTTAGCATTGAAGGCGGTAAAAAATTAATGGCAGAAGCAGATCAAGCTGTTAACGATCAACAGTATGATCTGGCTGCTCAAAAATTACAAAGTGCGCGACAGGTATTTAATCAGTTATCTAATTTTTATCTCCAGTTATTTAATAGCTTTTCAGGACTAGATAATGCAGTTGCCGAATCACACCGTAAAAAAGCCCTAGAATCAGGTATTGAAAGAGATCAAGCGACTTATGAGCTAGCTTTGGTGCATCGAGCCCAAGAAAAACCAGAATTATCGATTCCTTTATTAATACAAATTGTCACTTCTCAAAGTCCTACTAGTGGACTGGGTAAAAAGGCTTATGAACAACTATTAGATATTGGTTTTGTTGATGCTCCCATATCTCCCCCACAAGAGACACAACCTCCTGCCACTGAAGCACCGACTCCTACTACTCCTTCTCCTGAAGCCCCAACCAATGCTCCTTAACAGTGACCAGTGACCAATGACCAGTAAACAGTGAAACGATAAATTAAGGAATGATGAGTGCAGAACGCAAGGAAATAATTCATCTAGCTTATTTAATTTTTGCTATGGTTTGTAACTATAACCAATTTCAACCTCACGGATGATTGATGAGCAAAATCTTAATTAGCAACGATGATGGTATTTTTGCTTTGGGTGTTCGGACTTTAGCAAATACTTTAGCCCAAGCTGGTCATCAAGTAACAGTTGTCTGTCCCGATCGCGAGCGATCGGCTACGGGACATGGGTTAACTCTCCATCAGCCTCTTAGAGCTAACGAAGTTAATTCTGATTCTGTCTTTGATGAGCGGGTAGTTGCTTGGTCTTGCTCAGGGACTCCTGCGGATTGTGTAAAGTTTGCCCTCAGTGCGGTGTTAACCACTCGTCCTGATTTTGTGCTTTCAGGAATTAATCATGGCCCTAATTTGGGGACTGATGTTTTATATTCGGGGACGGTGTCGGCTGCAATGGAAGGGGTGTTAGAAGGTATTCCCAGTGTTGCTTTTAGCTTGGCGAGTTTTACTTTTGGGGATTTTCAACCCGCAGCGGATTTCGCACTGCAACTACTACCAAAATTAGCAGCTACAGAATATCCAAAAGCACCACTTTTAAGTGTTAATATCCCACCTGCAAAAGCCTCGGAGATAGCAGGAGTGTTAGTTACTCGTCAAGGTTTACGTCGTTATATCGAGAAATTTGAAAAAAGATTAGATCCCCGTGGCAAAAGTTATTACTGGTTGGAGGGAGAAATTATTGAAGATATTGAGCAGCCAGAAGATATTAATTTACCTCCTCATATTTTGACTGATGTGCAAGCAATTCGCGATCGCTATATCACCATTACTCCCTTACAGTACAATTTGACTGATGCCACCATAGTTAAACACCTTTATCAGCAAGAATTTTTTACCCAGGATTAATCGTATTTATTGAGTCTGTAACCCAAACCGTGAACGGTTTCAATAAAATCGACTGATGCCCCAACAGCCTTTAATTTTTGACGCAGGCTTCTGATATGAACTTTTACCGTGTCTTGATCGGGAGGATCTTCTAAAGACCATATACTGTCGATGATCACGGAGCGACTGAGGACTCGTCTACCGTTTCTTAATAAGAGTTCCAAAATACTGTATTCTTTGGGGGTTAAACGTAAAGGGCTATCCCCATAACTAACTTCATAGGTACTGGGGTTAAACTGTAACTCGCCCCAAGCTAAAATTGGGGGAGAAGAAGTGCTACCTCGACGCAATAGGGCGCGAATACGAGCAAATAATTCTCCTAGATCGACTGGTTTGATAATATAGTCATCTGCCCCTGCATCCAAGCCTGTGATTTTATCGCTCACTGTATCGAGGGCAGTAATCATGAGGATGGGCATTTGATATCCGTGCGATCGCAATTTTTGGCAGAGATCGATCCCATTTAGATCAGGTAGCATCACATCCAGCAAGATTAAATCGTAATCTAAAGTTTTAATATAATTTAACGCCGACTCACCATCGTCAGCGACATCAACAACATATCTTTGGTCAGTAATTGCTTCTGCCAAAGTCTCTGCTAAATTAAAATCATCTTCAACTAAAAGAATTCGCATCTTGGGATCTGAGTTTAGGAAATCGCCATCAATTTCGTTGTTTTAAACAGAAATACTAGCAACTAATTAGTTCCAACTTACAAGAAAAACTCAAGGGTTTTGGAGCTACGACAAAAATATTTATTAATCTGCTTACTCAACAAAGCCAAAAAATTTTCCGATTTCTTTACTCTTGTCTCACTAGTTTACTTACCTGGGTTTGTTACTCTGATAACTGATAAGGCTTAATAGGTGCAGCTATTAATTCTGAAGCAGTATTATTTTAAATAAAAGCCTATTAATGGGTTTTATTGCTGTTATTTAAAATAATACAGTCAAAAATCACCAATTTTAACAACAATTAATAACATGGCGATTCCTTTACTAGAATATTCTCCTTCAAGTCAAAATCAGCGAGTCCTCAATTACGAAGTCCCGGGTGATGAGCAGTCTTGGATTTATAGTACTGAAAATCTCTTGTCAAGTTCTGAAATTCAAGACTTAATTTGGGCAGCATACAGACAAATTTTAAATGAACAGCAGATTTTAGCTAGTAATCGTGAAAAAGGCTTAGAATCTCAATTACGGGGTGGTCAAATCACTGTCAGAGAATTTATTCGGGGTTTGTTGTTGTCAGACACTTTTAAAAGACGTAATTACGAACCTAATAATAATTATCGTTTTGTTGAAATGTGTGTCCAGAGAGTTTTAGGACGCAATGTCTATAGCGATCGCGAAAAACTAGCTTGGTCAATTGTCTTGGCAACCAAAGGATTAGCAGGATTTGTTGATGATTTATTAAATAGTGAAGAATATCTCAACAACTTCGGTGATGATATTGTCCCTTATCAAAGAAGACGTATCTTGCCCCAACGTACTCTTGGAGAATCTCCCTTTGCGAGAATGCCTCGTTATGGTGCAGATTACCGTTCTCAATTGGAAGCCCTGGGCTATTTTGCCCATAAACCAGGAGACTATGGTTGGAGTGGTCAACCTTACTATCCACCTGAACCAGTATTATTGGTTGCCAAAATTTTAACCTTTGCTGGTGCTGGGCTTTTAGGTTTATTAATTTTAGCAGTGGCGTTAGCAGCCTTCGGCTTAATTACTATCTAAATCTCAGTTTTTAGCTACAAACGACTGAGCTTGATTCCTCCCCAGGACTGTGCGTGATGAACCAGTCCTGTTTTTTTTAGAGGCTGTTTATCTTGACATCCCTGTGATTCATCCAGGGGATAAGCTTAATCCCTATATGTTTGAATATCAAATTGATTTGGTCTTAAAACTATTGCGCTCCTTTCATCCTCTAATTAGTCTATGTTTAGGCGGGATTATTTTGTTGGGTTGCTATTATCTGATCTACCGAGAAATTATTCGTCGTCGTCAAATAGAAATTACCCTTTGGAAACAAAGTGAGCGAGAAAGAGTTATTAATCAGATTGCTCAACAAATCCGACAATCTCTTAATTTAGATGATGTCTTAACAACGACGGTAACAGAAGTCAGAAAATTTTTAGATTGCGATCGCGTCTTAATCTATCGTATTGAGGAGGATGGCACAGGTAGTACAATTACCGAAACAGTTTTATCTCCCTATCCTGCTATTTTGGGTCAAACCTTTCCTGAAGAAGTGTTTCCCAGTGAGTATCATCAGGCGTATATTCAAGGTAAAAGTCGCACCATTACCAATATTGAACAGGATGATGTAGAAGACTGCTTGGCAGAATTTGTCAAACAATTTGGAGTTCAGGCAAAGTTAGTAGTGCCTATTATTCAAGAAGTCAGGGAAATATCAGAAGCTGAAGCCCAAAAAGCTGTCACTCCCTATCTCTGGGGATTATTAATTGCCCATCAGTGTAGTCATACCAGACAATGGCAACCCCTGGAAGTCGAACTAATGAAACAACTAGCCACCCAAGTTGCGATCGCTATTCAACAATCAGAACTTTATACCCAACTCCAGCAACTAAATATCAATTTAGAAAATCGAGTTCAACGTCGTACCCAAGAATTAGCTCGAACCAACCAGGCATTAAAAGCCGAAATTGTCGAGCATCAACGTACTGAACAAGCTTTAAGACACACTAATCATACTCTGGAATCTCTCATTGCTGCTTCTCCCCGCGCTATTTTTACCCTCGATTTACAAGAGCGAGTTAAAATCTGGAACCCTGCTGCGGAAAGGATGTTTGGTTGGACGGAAGCAGAAATTATTGGTCAACTCAACCCTGTCATTAATGAATCTGAAGTTGAGCAATATCGCACCATGAGACAAAGTATTCTCCAAGGAGTTACCCCGCCCAGTTTAGAAGTAAGACGATTAAAAAAAGATGGTTCAGGGATTGATATTGTTTTCTCCGCTGCACCATTAACTGATAGCGATGAACAACTAAGTGGAATTGTGGCAGTGGTAGCGGATATTAGTGAGCAGAAGCAACAAGCTGAACAGGTACATTTGCTGCAATCAGTTGTAGTTAATACCAACGATGCAATTTTAATTACAGAGGCTGAACCAATCGATGAACCAGGACCACGAATTATTTATGTCAATGAAGCTTTTACCCGTACCACAGGCTATACTTTAGCCGAAGTTCTAGGCAAAACGCCTCGCATTCTCCAAGGACCAAAAACTAATCGTCAGGCGTTAGCCAAGGTCAGAAATGCCCTCGTTACATGGCAACCTGTCACCGTCGAAACAATTAATTATCGTAAAGATGGTTCGGAATTTTGGGTCGAGTTTAGTATTGTGGCTGTGGCTAATAAACAAGGTTTATATACTCACTGGATTTCTGTTCAGAGAGATATTACCGAACGCAAGCGAACTGAACAGGCTCTCAGGCAGAGTGATGAACGCTTTCGTCGAGTCGTAGAAAATGCTTTGGATATTATTACCATTATTGATATTGCGGGCTATATTTACTATGCTAGTCCTTCTGTTGCCCAGGTTATCGGTTACAATCCTGAAAAATTAATTGGTACTAACTTTTTTGCTGATATTCACCCTGATGATTTAGAGCCAGTTGCTCAGGAAGTGATTAATGTTTGGCACAATTCTGCTCCAGGTTTACCTCTAGAATTTCGTTATCGTCATCAAAATGGCTCGTGGCGAGTTTTAGAAGCAGTTAGCCAAAAATTTATCGATGATGCCCCTGAACCCCGAATTCTGATTAATTCCAGAGATATTACCGAACGCAAACGTCTGTCGGAGATGCGTTTAGCCTTGGAAAGAGAAAGAGAATTAAGCGCGCTTAAAACTCGTTTTTTCTCTATGGCTTCCCATGAGTTTCGTACCCCATTAAGTACAGTATTAGCAGCAGCCCAACTAATCGAAAATTCTCCTAACGTTTGGCAGGATGCTAACAAGCGATCGCGCAACTTGCGACGTATCGAAGACGCGGTTAAAAATATGGTGCAGTTGTTAGATGATATTTTAACCATCAATCGGGCTGAAACGGGCAGACTAGAATTTAATCCTCAACCCCTGCGTCTCGAAAAATTATGTCGTCATTGTGTTGAAGAGATACAACTTAGTGCCAGTAGTAACCATGTAATTACCTTTGATTGTCCTCAACAGGGAGTTAGAGTTTGCTTAGATGAAAAATTAATGCGCTCAATTTTGGCTAATTTATTGTCAAATGCGCTCAAATATTCTCCCCAAGGAGGAGAAGTGCAGGTTTACCTCAAATTTTTGCCTGAGCAAGTCCAAATTCAAATTAGCGATCAGGGTATTGGCATTCCCCCTGATGATCTCAAGCAGCTATTTGAGCCTTTTCATCGAGGTCAAAATGTCCGTCGTCTTCCTGGTACAGGATTAGGATTAGTTGTAGTCAAAAAATGTGTTGATTTACACCAAGGTCAGATTCATCTGGCTAGCCAACTCCACCTGGGAACAACGGTTACAGTTAATCTACCTCTAATTCTATCTAATATTTAACTAAGTAAAATTACTTATCGGCTATGATTGAGTAGTATTAAATTCTCAATGCTGACGTAGAGATAAAATAGTTAAAACTTTAATTAATTATTACGAGATTACAAATTGTTTAATCAACTCTTTCAGCAATATCGTTTCTTAGTTATCTTGCTCATAGGAGCGATCGCGTGTCTATTCAGTATTACTTTTAGTCCCACGGCTACTGCTAAACTGTTTGATGGCCCTGTCGATCTACTCCCCTTAGAACAAAGAGTTGCCCTAAGAAATGGGGAAATAATTTTCTTGGGTCAAGACGGAAAATACACTTGTCGTTTATTAGTAAAATCTTCTGTAGATAATGCCTGGAAGGTATTGACCGATTACAACAATTTTGCTGAATTTCTCCCTGGAGTTACCAGAAGTGCCTTAATTCAAAGTAACGGCGATCGCAAGGTGTTTGAGCAGATTAATAAAATAAAAACTCTAATTTTTAGTATTGAGTCTAGAGTACAAATTGCTACCACTGAGTCTTATCCCCAAGAAATTGCTTTTGAGGCAGTCGAGGGGGATTTAGAAATCTTAGATGGTAAATGGACTTTAGAAGCAGTTTCTCCTTATCCTAGTGCGCCTCCCGATCAAGTTTTAATTACTCATCAAGTCGTAGTTGAACCAGCCAAAGTACCTAGCGACGGCATTTTTTTTAATATTTATGAAGAGCGATTAGAAGAAACTTTGGTGGCAATTAAACAAGAAACAGAAAAACGCTCAAGTCAATAATTACTGATTACTGATTACTGATTACTGATTACTGATTACTGAGAATTAATGACTAGTGACTGATGACTGATGACTGATGACTGATGACTGACACATGAGAGAAACGTTATATTTTGTAAATAATAAAAATATGAAAAATAATAAAATAAGCAACTATGACATCGGCGATTACATTTACTCAAACTCCTAAAATTTGGAACTGGCGAGGATACAATATAACCTACCAACAAGCTGGAGATACAGGGGCAGCAGTTGTATTAGTACATGGTTTTGGGGCATCCTGGGGACACTGGCGCAAAAATTTACCTATATTGGGGGAATCTTGTCGTTGCTATGCGATCGATTTAATTGGCTTTGGTGGTTCAGCCAAACCCCAGCCAGGGACTGAAATTGAGTATACTTTTGAAACTTGGGCAGAGCAACTAGCAGATTTTTGTCGTGAGGTAGTATGTACTCCTGTATTTTTAGTTGGTAATTCTATCGGTTGCATTGTCGTGATGCAGATGGCGGTAGATTATCCTGAATTGGCTTTGGGTATAGCAGCAATTAATTGCTCAATTAGACTCCTACACGATCGCAAACGTCTGACTTTGCCTTGGTATCGTAATTATGGCGCGTCGATCATGCAACGAGTGCTAGGAAATAAACAGATAGGTAGTTTCTTTTTTCAGCGAATTGCTAAACCTAAAGTAGTTCGCAACATTTTATTACAGGCTTATCGTCGTCCTGAAGCAGTGACAGATGAACTAATTGATATTTTAATGAAACCTTCTCAGGACAAAGGTGCAGTAGATGTTTTCTTAGCCTTTACTCGCTATTCCCAAGGCCCTTTACCAGAAGAATTACTTCCTCGTCTTACCTGTCCTACTATTTTAGTATGGGGTACAGAAGATCCTTGGGAACCTGTAGCTATGGGTAGAAAACTAGGAGAAATCTCTACTGTAGATGAGTTTATCCCCCTCGAAGGTTTAGGTCATTGTCCTCAAGATGAAGCTCCAGAGGTGGTCAATCCAATTTTATTAAACTGGATTCAAACTAAAAGGGAAAATTAGAGGTCAATTATACCCGTAAAAAGACCAAGGAGAAATAAAGATAGAGGCAGCAGGACTAGTATGCCATTAATAGTTGTTTTTATAGATGGAGTAATATTTTCAGGAGGATTTAATTCAGAATTTTGACGTGATGGTGATTTCATATTTACCTTAAAAGTTAATGTCTTGAATACCTTTTTATATTTCATTAATCTGCGAGATATCACATCACTCTCTGGAAAGAGTATGATTTTGACGATATCTATCAAAGTAAGTAGTCAAAATACCCTTTAGACAACGGCAATCGCAAGTATCCACGCGCAAGCTAAAACCTTTCCTTAGAGTACGCTTAGTGGGTTAAGTATTTCAGATTACCTTTTACCTTTGATCTTTTCCCTCTCTCTGTTTGAGAAAGTCGATAAACGCCCAAACTGCATGAGACAAATCCGCATCTTTAAGGGTTGCAGCCACCACAATTCGCTGTAGAGGTTTGGGAAGTTGGTAGACAGCTACACCATCAGGCAAATGAAAGACGGATAGCTGGGGCAAAATAGCTGCTCCTGAGCCTGTAGCGACGAGATTAACAATGGTGTCACTTTCTCGTACTTGTTCTGAAGGTTGAAATTGATAGCCTTCAGCTTCAAAGTATTTTTGGATTTGTCTAAAACAACTATTTTGGTTGGGATAGGAAATAATAGGTAGGGCAAGCAATTGTGTCCAACTAATTTTGGGAGGTTGGGATGGCGAAAAATTGTGCTGTCGAGTCAAATCACAGTTGGGTGGCAGTATAACAAGATAATCATCTCGCAACACTTGAATAGTTTCTAGCTCTTTGACCGTAGGCAGAATGGTAAAACCAATATCAGCTTGTCCCTCATGTATCATTTGCTCTACTTGGGGACAATCCCTTTCTTCAGCAATTTTGATATCGATCTGGGGATATTTAATTTGAAAGTCGGCTCGAATTTTCGGTAGTAATTGGGCTGCTGCCCCTCGAAAAGCCGAAATTCTAACTTTTCCACCATCTAGGCTTTTATAACGGTTAGCTTCTTGTTTTATGTCTTCAAGGGACTGTAGGACTCGATAACAATGAGTTAAGATGCTTTCTCCTGCTGGAGTAAGATTGACTCTCTTTTTGCCCCGAAAGAGTAATTGCACACCTAAATCACTTTCAAAAGTAGCGATCGCGTGACTAACAGTAGGCTGAGTCAAATCTAATTCAATAGCTGCCTGACTGAATTTACCACATTCAGCTACCGCCACAAACGACCTGATCTGAGAAAGTTTCATAGGAGAAATTTTTCACAAATTCTTATGTCCGTATTATAGATATTTTCTATATTTATAATTAGCTTGATCAACATAATCAAATCTTAATCAAGAATTTAACCTAAATTTACTATTAACTGGGATTTTAATTACTAATATCTTCTCTATTTTAGGTGCTTCTAGTTGCTAAACAATAGCAAAATAGAATGAATAATGCTTATTTTTCTATGTAGCCGTTGCTTTTTTGCGTATATTTCCCACTAATCTTTGAGCTTAAATTAAAAAGAGTAAAACAATGCCATTTTTAATGATTAAAGGTGTGTTCAACCCCCAAAGTGGAATTCCAGATGGGGATTCAGTCAGGTTTTTGGCAGATGATGACTCTTTATTTGATCGTTTAGAAGGACAAATTGAATTTAAGTCGGATGGTGAAGTGCAACTGCGATATGAAGGAATAGACGCGCTAGAAAAAGCAGCTATCAAACCTTTCTCCTCCAATGCCACAAAACGGAATCTTGAGCTATTGGGCGGAGAAGAAAATGGACAACCAGGTTATATTCTATCCAACCAGATCGAGAAAAATGGTAGACCTGTTTGTTTCGTTTTTACAGGCGATCCAGACGATGCAGACGGCTCAGAAATTATCTTAGAAGCAGAAACACTACAAAAAAGCGTCAATTATCAGTTATTAGCAGAAGGTTTTGTTTATCCATTGTTTTATGACACACTCTATAAAGAATTGCGCGATCGCCTGGTTGAAGCGGTAGAAATTGCTAGACAAAAAGAACTGGAAATATGGACAGAAGATGCCTCGAATCAAGGATTTACTGTTAAACCACCAGTCAACCTCCCTAAGCTAGAACCAATTTTCCCCAAACTATGGCGACGACTAGAAACCTTTTACCGTCGTCCGTCGAATCAGAATAAGACTGTGGAACAATTTTTAGAATCTCTAGCCCAAGGAAGCGATCGCTTATTTACTATTCCCGATCAACGATGGATTAAATTTTCTACAGCTTTGGAAGCGAAGGGAGACAAGCTCAAGCTGAAATATAAACCCGAAGAGATGGTTTTCCGCAGTTAGATAACGAGCAGTCAATATGTAATTAATTTTGTCTAAGTACTTATTTATTAAATCATTGATTACTTACTCTTAATACCAGTGTGAAATCTTATAAGTAATTAGGAAATAATCATCAAAAGTTTTCTTTGCTGATTACTTCTAACGCAATGCTTTCAATCATTAAGACATTTGATTTCACTCAAGCATAAAAATTAAATTATGACTGACAAACTAGTTGGTTTTGCTTCTTTACCAGCAGATACTTTCGCCGAAGGTACTTCTGCGGGGAGAAATGACGGTGAAGGTAAGCCTATAGATGCCAATGGACGAACAGGCCCATTTGACGGACAACCAGTTCAGGGATTCAGTGGTGCACAGTTTGCTCCAGATAATACAGGGGCGTTTTGGTTTTTGTCTGATAATGGTTTTGGCACAAAAGCCAATAGTACCGATTATTTGTTACGCATATATCAAGTAGATCCCAACTTTACGGGAGTAGAAAACGGTGACGGCAGTGTAGACGTAGAGAATTTTATTCAGCTATCTGATCCTGATAATTTAATTTCTTTTGATATTGTTAACGAAGATAGCGAAGAACGTCTATTAACTGGGGGAGATTTTGATGTCGAATCCTTGGCAATTGATGAAAATGGTGATCTTTGGGTAGGAGATGAATTTGGCCCTTACCTATTGCACTTCAATTCTGAAGGAAAATTACTGGAAGCACCAATTGCAACTCCTAATGTTACTAATTTAAATACTCTTAATGGTCAAGACCCATTGGTGATTGGACATCGTGGCGCGAGTGGTTTATTACCAGAACATACATTAGAAGCATACAAAGTTGCGATCGCCCAAGGTGCAGATTTTATTGAACCCGATCTAGTATCTACGAAAGATGGGGTTTTAATTGCTCGTCATGAACCGATTTTAGATGATACGACTAATGTGGCGGAGGTATTTGGTAAAGACAGAATGTCTACCAAAATCCTTGATGGAGAAGAAGTTACAGCCTATTTTGCCGAAGATTTTACCTTAGCAGAAATTAAGCAGCTACGAGCGGTTCAATCTAATGATTTACGTTCTCAAGAATTTAACGGTGCTTTTGAAATTCCTACCTTTGAAGAAGTTATTCAGCTAGTTCAAGAGACTGAAGCCGAAACAGGGGTTAAAGTTGGTATTTATCCCGAAACTAAGCATCCTACCTTTTTCGATCAACAGGGTTTATCTTTAGAATCACCTTTAATTGAAACTCTTCAAAAAACAGGTTTTACTGACCCTAATCGCATTTTTATTCAATCTTTTGAGTTCCAAAACTTAATTGAACTCCAAAGAATGTTAGACGCTGAGGGATTGGGAGATATTCCTTTAGTTCAGCTTTACGGTGACACCACCAAAGATGCTAGTCCTGATGATGCTTTCTCCGTCCCCTACGACATTCGTTATAACCTCGAACAAGGCAACGATTTAGCTGCAATCTATGGTCAAGATTTTGTCGATGCGGTAGAAAACGGTTTGTCTGCAAACACTACCTACCGTGATTTAGATAGTGCAGAATTTCTGCAAATTATTAGCGATAAATATGCAGAAGGTGCTGGCCCCTGGAAAAACAATATTTTACTCCGTGAATCACTAGATACACCAGTAGATGGGGATGGTGACGGGAAAGCCGAAATTACCAGCCAATTAACAGGAGAGGTAACATCTTTTATCGATGATGCCCATGCTGCTGGTTTACAGGTTCATCCCTATACCCATCGTAACGAAGAAAGTTACTTAACTTTAGAAGCAGATGGAACTCCCCAAACCCCGGAGGGAGAAATCGAGCAGCTAGTTGAGATAGGGGTGGATGGCTTTTTTACCGACTTTCCTGCAACTGGGGTAGCGGTAGTAGATTCAATTACTGGCAAGTTTGTCCAATCTCCCGAAAATCCCGATTTAGGGGATAGCTTACCTAATTTGGAGACATCGCGAGGTTTTGAAGGTATGGCATTTAGTCCTGACCGCAAGACTCTTTATCCTTTATTGGAAGGAAAAGTAGATGGCGATCCTGACAATGCTTTACGCATCTATGAATTTGATGTGGAATCTGCTTCTTACACTGGTTTAGTTGGTTATTATCCCACCACTGATGGTAATCCGATTGGCGATTTTACGCCGATTAACGACCATGAGTTTTTAGTTATCGAACGGGATAACAACCAGGGAGAAGAAGCACAATTCAAAAAAATCTTCAAAATCGATATTTCCCAAGTAGATACCAACGGTTTTGTTGCTAAAGAAGAAGTTGTTGATTTACTTAATATTGATGACCCCAATGACTTAAATGCTGATGGCAAAACTACTTTTGATTTTCCTTTTCAGACTGTTGAAAACCTAGTTGTCATTGACGAAAACACGATCCTGGTTGCCAACGACAACAACTATCCCTTTTCTCAAGGAAGAGAAGAAGACATCGATAACAACGAAGCAATCTTAATCAATCTAGACACCCCTTTAAATCTCGATCCTAATCTTGGAGGTACTCCTGTGACACCAACACCAATTATTAATACTGGCGATACCGAACAACCTGCACAAATGATCGGTTTAAACGGTTATCAAGTAGATCCTATTTTTACTGTCGGTGAAGAAATTAACGGTTATACACCTCCAGGAATTCTCGATGGTTTGGGTGCATTTGCTTTAGATGACGACACAGTTAGGATACTGGCTAACCACGAATTTAGTGCTGATTTAGGTTATAGCTATACTCTGGCTAATGGTACAGAATTAACTGGGGCGCGAGTCAGTTTCTTCGATATCAATAAAGAAACCTTAGAACTAGAAGATTCTGGTCTGGCTTACGACAAAATTATTAATCGCTTAGGGGAAGAAGTAGACGAAGCATCCGACCTCGAATTTGAAGGTATCGATCGTATGTGTTCTGCGCAATACGTTGCAGCACAGCAATTTGGTGATGGTCGCGGTTTAGAAGATAATTTGTTCTTTACTGGAGAGGAAACTGATGGCGGTACGGAATTTGTTCTCGATCCTGCTACTAATACTCTTCAGGCAGTTCCCTGGATGGGTCGCGCTGCTTGGGAAAACGTTACTGAACTAGATACTGGTACAACTGATAAAGTTGCTTTCTTGGTAGGAGATGACCGCGAAGCTGCACCTTTATTAATGTATGTCGGTGAAAAAGATACTTGTGAAGGAGCAAGTTTACTCGAACGCAATGGTTTAACTGACGGACAACTATACGCTTGGGTTCCCGATGGTGAACTTACCGATACTCCCACTTTTACCAACGAAGATGGTGAAGTAGTTGATGATGACCATGCACCAGACCCCGCAGGTTTTAGTGGTACTGGTAACAGTCAAGCTGGTAGTTGGGTTGAACTGGATTATTATCGACCTGATTTAGCTGGTTCGGCGGTGGATACTAATGACGATGGTGAGATACAAGACGAGTTGGGTTATGACGAATTAGGGTTTGCTACTCAAGCCCAACAAGATGAGTTATTTATCGACGCTGGGGGTTTTCAATTTTCTCGTCCTGAAGATGTTGCTACTAACCCTGAAGATGGTACGCAAGCAGTTTTAGCTTCTACTGGACGTGGTAGTCGCTTTACTGGGGATAACTGGGGTATTACTTATAAAATTGATACAGAATTTAGCAAATCTGGCGATCCTCTAACTGGACACATTGATATTTTTTATGATGGCGATGATGCAGGTAACGGTCAGTTTACAGGTTCTGACTTTGGTTTGCGGAGTCCCGATAACCTAGATTGGGCGGATGATGGCTATATTTACATCCAAGAAGATCGAGCCACATCTGAAGATGAAGACTTTGGAGGAACTTCTGGTGAAGAAGCTTCGATTTGGCGTTTAGATCCTAATTCTAGGGAATTAACTCGCGTAGCGCAGATGGATCGTTCGGCTTTACCTGAAGGACAAACTGACCCCGAACCTGGTGATATTGGCAATTGGGAATCTTCGGGGATTCTTGATGTTTCTCAGTTATTTGATGAAGCTTCTGGAACACGCTTTGTCTATGGTGTTGAAGCTCACAGTCTTGAAGATGGCATTATTGCCGATGCTGATTTAGTTCAGGGTGGTCAATTGGCTTTCTTGACTACAGAGGTTTAAAGAACAGAGTAATGAGGAGGAAGAAAGTTGGTTGTTGATTGTTAATTGATGTATATCTGAGCGATTTGAGAAACGTCATAAACCATTTTTTAGGAATTTTTCACAATCTTCTCCATGAGATAAAACCGTTCTTCCTCTTCTAAAAGCTAAAACCATGTCTTTCAAGACAGACTAACTAAACTGTAGTTTTTTCGCCTGACGTAAAGATTGAATAGTGGCGATCGCCTGTTGTCCCACAAGCTCAATTTCCTCTAAGGTATTAAATCTACCAATACCAAAACGTAAAGAAGCATGGGCTAGTTTTTCATTGCGTCCCAAGGCTGTGAGAACATGGGAAGGGGCAGTTGATGTAGAAGAACAAGCAGAGCCAGAAGAGACAGCTACTACAGATTGTAATCCTAGCAACAAAGCTGAACCATCGACTCCTTCGATACTGATGTTTAAGTTACCAGGCAGACTTTGATTAAAATTGCCGTTGAGATGAATTCCTTCAAAGGGTTCAAACATCGACCACAATTGTTTTTTAAGCTCTAACAAACGCGCAGATTCAGATTCCATTGACTCCACACCAATTTCCAATGCCTTGGCAAAACCAACGATTTGGGGTGTATAGAGAGTACCCGATCGCCTGCCTCTTTCTTGTCCACCTCCCTGAATTTGAGCAGCTAAATTGACTCTGGGATCGCGACGACGCACATATAAAGCCCCGATACCTTTAGGCCCATATACTTTATGAGCAGTTAAAGACATCAAATCAATCTGCATCGCTGCCACATCTAAAGGAATTTTGGCGATCGCTTGAGCAGCATCGGTATGAAACAATACACCCCGACTATGACAAATTTCGCCTATTGCTGCCAATGGTTGTAACACGCCAATTTCGTTATTAGCTGCCATCACGGAAACCAAAATAGTATCCTCACGGATCGCTGCTTCTAACTTGGTAAGATCCAACAACCCATCAGGTTGCACAGGTAGATAAGTAACTTCAAAACCCAAAGTCTCTAAATAAGCGCAAGGATCTAATACCGCCCGATGTTCTGTTGCTACGGTAATAATATGTCTACCCTGATTAAAATAAGCCTCCGCAACCCCTTTGATCGCCAGGTTATTGGCCTCCGTTGCCCCACTAGTAAACACGATCTCTTCGGGAGTAGCGTTAATGATACTGGCGATCGCTTCCCTAGCCTTAGTCACGGCTGCACTCGCTTCCCAACCATAGACATGGGTATTAGTCGCAGGATTGCCAAAATGTTCTGTAAAATATGGCAACATAGCTTCTAACACCCGTTGATCCATCGGTGTCGTGGCATGAGCATCAAGATATATCGGACGTTGAGACATGAGAATTTATCTAATTGGATACATTTTCTACAGCCATATTTTATCGTTTTGTAGAATGACTTATCTTTTATTCAACTATTGACGTTCGATCAAAAGTAATAAATTTAAATCAGCAGTTTAACTTGATATTGAGAAAATTTGGGATCAACAGTGATGAGGGTAAGATCATTTTCTATTGCTTGTGAGATCAACATTCTGTCAAAAGGATCTTTGTGATGTTGAGGTAAATTTTGTGTATTCAGAACACTAAAAACATCTAAAGCTAAAATTTTATATCCATCTTGTACACAAGCTTCAAAAATTAAAGATTGTAAAGGTTTGGGTAGTTTCAGTTTTCCTTTGTTAACTTTAATGGTCATCTCCCAAATCGAAACTACTGAAAGATAGACGACATTATCGGGATCAATAATCGCTCTTCTTTGTTCATTTTTTAATTTATTGCTGCCAGTCAGCAAGAATATCCAAGCACAACTATCCAGCAAGTATCTCATACTCCAAACAAGTTATTAATTTCTTCATCTTCCTCATCAAAGTCATCACTAATCGTAATTTGCCCTGCGTATCTACCCCAAGGGTTTTTTGCCGTTTTGTCTGCTTCTGAAATATATTTGCTAATTATGGCTTTAGGAATACCACGATTAGCAATGATAATTTCTTCCCCTAATTCAACTCTCTCTAGCAATTTGGATAAATTGGTTTTGGCTTGATGAATATTAATCTGTTTCATAGCTAAGTCTAATAAACTAAGTTTAGTATAATCTATGGTTGACACGAGGCTTAAACAAATTTTATAAAAATTGTCAGCATCAAAAGCTTCAAGCTAGGCTAGTTTATATAGCTCTAGCGACTGAGGCAATGACAAAAGATGGCGATCGCAACTATTAATCCAGCAACAGGTGAAACTCTCAAGACTTTTAATCCCCTCACTGATGCCGAAATAGAATCCAAACTGGCTTTGGCACAATCGACTTTTGAACAGTATAAAAATACTATTTTGAGTCAACGTAGTCAGTGGCTCAACCAAGCAGCCAATATTCTTGAACAAGATAAGCTCAAGTTTGCCCGTATTATGACGACAGAAATGGGTAAACCCTTAGCAAGTGCGATCGCCGAAGCGGAAAAATGTGCTTTGGTATGTCGTTTTTATGCTCAGAAAGCTTCGGAATTTTTGGCAGATGTGACCATTGCTAGTGATGCTAGCCACAGTTATGTGTCCTATCAACCTTTGGGGGTAATTTTGGCAGTAATGCCCTGGAATTTTCCTTTTTGGCAGGTATTTCGCTTTGTTGCACCTGCCTTGATGGCTGGGAATGTCGGGATTCTTAAGCACGCTTCTAATGTGCCTCAGTGCGCTTTGGCAATTGAAGAAATTATTACTCAGGCTGGCTTTCCTCTAGGAGTTTTTCAAACTTTATTGATTGGTGCAAATCAGGTTCAAGGGATTATTGCCGATCAGCGGGTTAAGGCAGCGACTCTCACAGGTAGTGAGCCTGCGGGAATAGCTTTGGCTTCGGCTGCGGGAAAACAGATTAAAAAGGTAGTTTTAGAATTAGGGGGAAGCGATCCTTTTATCGTGCTGGAAAGTGCCAACATTGAAGAGGCTGTGGCTACAGGAGTTAAAGCCAGAATGCTCAACAATGGACAGTCGTGTATAGCTGCGAAACGCTTTATTGTAAGCGAAAGTATTGCCGATGAATTTCAGTCCCAATTAATTACCCAATTTCAAGCTTTGACCATTGGTGATCCGATGCAGCCAGATACAGATATCGGACCTTTGGCGACTCCTACTATTCGCTCAGAATTAGAACAGCAAGTACAGGCAGCAGTCAAACAAGGAGGCAAGATTTTACTTGGAGGTGAAACAATGACAGATCGTCCTGGTAACTTTTTTGCACCGACGATTTTGACTAATATTCCTCCTGATGCTCCCATTGCGCAAGAAGAATTTTTTGGCCCTGTAGCCTTGTTGTTTCGGGTTGCCAATATTGACGAAGCGATCGCTCTTGCCAATAATATCCCCTTTGGTTTAGGTGCTAGCGCTTGGACTAATGACTCGACAGAAAGCGATCGTCTGATTGCTGAAATTGAAGCAGGAGCAGTCTTTATTAACGGCATGGTTAAATCTGATCCCCGTTTGCCTTTTGGGGGTATCAAGCGATCTGGTTATGGCAGAGAATTGAGTAGTCAAGGAATTCATGAATTTGTCAATATTAAAACTGTCTGGATTAAATAGTAGTCGGTTAAATAAACAGTGACTAGTCACTAGTCATTAGTTATTAGTTACTCAAGAACAAGCTTCAAGCTTCTTTTAGGTATAGTAGGTAGTGAGTAGTAGGAACGGGAGACGAGGAGACGAGGAGACGGGGAGACGGGGAGACGGGGAGATACGCTTAACAAAATTTCTCCAAGTCCCCAAGTCCCCA
>CAYMWC010000032.1:0-32803 GCA_964393695.1 uncultured Pleurocapsa sp. | reverse complement strand
AATCAATTAGATGAGTGTCTTCTAAATTAAACCCACGACTTTTAAAGATGCCAAAAAGAGTTTCTATACCCCAACGCTGTGCATAATAGTCATCAATAATGGTATGACAATAGACAGGCGAAATAATAGTCAGCAGAGAATTATCCTGCAAGCGTAAAGCTCCAACGTAAACTTGATGACCCCACAAAGTCCGTCTTCTTCTTAAGAATAATTTTTGACCAATTTGAAGATGAGAGAAAACAATCCGTGTCGAAAGTTGATGCTTGCCATCGCTTAGAAGTTCTGTTTCTCGGACTCTAATTCTGAATGAGATCATCGGTTGTCAAAGTAAATATTCTAGCCAGTCATGACCTAAAAATTCGCCGTCGGCACTCAGATAATCAATTTGATGCTCATGAAACAATTCGATAAACTCTTTTAACAAATCAATGCGCTCGGTTGTATTAGAGTTTCCTTTTTTGTCTAACATCCACCACAGTAAAGGAAAAGCTACTCCCTGATCGACAATACCCAACGTCAGAATATTAAATACTTTTCGACCAAACTGCCACTCAGTGCGGTCGAGGCTCAAAACCCATGGCTCAGGTATTTCCATCATTTCAATCACTAACTTCGCCATAGTGTAATAGTCTAGCTCAAACTCTCCTAGAAATCGTTGTAGTCTTTTATAGCTTGATGCCTTCTTAGCTCTACCTTTGAAGCCGATTGAGAGGTCTACTAAATTTACCGTTTTTACTCTAAATAAAGATATGAGAAATAGTGCCAAGAAACTTAATCTTGCCCCATGCCATTTTAGATGAGGTTTTAAGGTATTGCGTAGCAAGTTAACATTATCCATGGAGTTTTCATGACTTAAGTATGGTTACTTTTCATGAAACCCTCTTTCTGCATCCTTTTTCAACTTTTGTCCTGTACTTAGGAGCTAATCACACAAATACAAGAGCTTCAGTCTCAAATAGCAATAGAAACAATCAAATTACAACAACTTTCAGAAAATATCAAGGAGTATAAAATTGATTCTTCTGAACTAATTATTGAAGAGACTGTAAAGACAAACGAATCAAAACAAACTTCTTTGGTTGATTTTGACAGTAATAATGATGACTTTAGAAATCCTAAATATACAAAATATCTGTGGGAAACTGTTATTTTTCCTTACTGGAATCATAGAGATCGCTCTGCTGGATATAGATTTCTAGGTAATGTTACTATTAAGTCTACAGAAAGCGATCGCATTATCGATATAGTAAGACAAAATTTACAAAAGTACAGGATGTTGCCGATGAATATGGTTGGTGGGAAATCTCTCATAGTTCAGCTTTAGATATTGCTAAAGCATTACGGCAATGTTGGGAAAATAGGCATAGTCAATGGGGTACAATCAAGCATTTTCTTAATCTAGAAAATAGTAACGAAGATCTTGAACCTATTTCGGGACAGCTGGTTAAAAACATTGCCATTATAGCCAGAGAATTAGAACATCAAAATCTACCTCCTGAAACTATAAAAGATAGAGAAGCTAGAGAAGAATTAATAGGTAATAGTAATTTATCCTATAGCTTTTTTATACGTGATTGGAGTAACTTAATTACTGTCTTAACTCCTCGCACTGGTAATAGCAATCTCCGTATTCTTAAAAAAAGCAATCAACTACCTTATTTATATTTAGATCTTGCCGATACATTAAATACTCTACTGATTTTGCCAGAACAATCTTTATGGAAAAAAGAATGGCAAAACTTACGGAATACTTATTGTTTAATTCCAGAAGCAGAATGGGAAGATAATGTACCAAGTCAAGGAAATTTAGAAATTCCCGAATTAGAAATAAAGATTAAACAAGCTGCGGATAAATGGACTTGTCAATTACAAAACCATCATCGAAATCAAATATATAAATGGAAACATGAAGGAATTAATTCAGAGTATCCTTGTCTAGTATTTGATGCAATATCTGGTAAACATATACAAATAGATATATCTGATCCTCAAATTATTGGGATTGAAGAAATAATTTTATTTACTCCTAAAGAAGTAGAAATTGAATTTGATAACAACCTCGAAAATCGCTCTTTGTTGGAAACCAACAAGACCGCGTTGTCTCGTAATATTGAAATAATAGATAATTTTGTTCCTTCTAGTATTAGAGGGTGGCGAGGAAAAGAAGTCAAGCTAATTGAATCTGAAGCATTAATTACAATACAAAATATCAAAATTAGTTGGCAGTTAAGAAAACAAGAAGGGAGCATCCCACTTATGCACTGAGTATAAATGCTTAGAGTAAGATTGAAAAGTAAACTCTTTTTGAAATAAGCATGACACCAGAAGAACAATCAATTGTAGCTCAAAAGTTGAAAGAGGTAGCAGAAATACTTTACAACAATACTCCTGATGAAGAATTAAATGTTTTTGCAGCTTCTAAAGATAGCTTCAAAATGTTGGTAGTAGACGAAGCACATACTTACAGTGGTTCAACTGGTAGCGAAGTAGCAATGTTACTAGAAAGATTTAAAGTAGCTGTAGGAATAGAAGAGGAAAAAATTCACTGTATTGCTACCAGTGCTAGTTTGGGCGATAAATCTGTCGATCCGCAGGTGATACAATTCGCTAGCGATCTCTTTGGAGAATCCTTTAGTCAGGTAATTAGAGGCGATCGCGTTACCGCTACAGAAAGATTGGGAGAGCCTTATAGTCTGCCGTCTGCCCTTAATAACCAAAATATTTTCAATGGGCTTAGTACGATTGAATTACCATCACGGGATGACAGTTTAGATTTATGGTGCGATCGCCTTAGTAATATTATTCCTTCAGAAAGATTAGCCGATGCGAAATTTAAAGCAATAGGAGATATTCACAAGTTTCTGATACTGTTGGCGAAAGTAATCAATTAGTAATCAAACAAAATACAAACAAGATGATCATTCCTCACACCATGAAATACATGGGAGGATGTTAAATTGATTCCATGTATTTCATGAAAAGTGACCAAAGTGAAACGCCAACGAGATCTTCAAGGAAAATTTACGCTTAAAGATGATGATTATCGTCAAGTCCGCTCTCTAAGACTAACTGATGCTACTTGGAAATCATGGGGCATTACAGCAGAATGTCTTGGTTTATCAAGAGCTGACTTACTAGAAAATTTGGTCAAGCAAAATCAGGGCATTTTTCCCTCTGTATATTCCGAAAAACCAGTACTAAAGACTAAGATGACGTTTAATCAAGACGAATTAAATCAAAAAGTCGCTCAGGTTCTAGCAGAATTGCGATTAGGAAAACAAGCGTCATCTTACAAACTAGTACAGAAAAGCTTGAACAAATTGATTGAACTAATCTCCGTCTCAAAATAATACCAGGCAAAGTTCTCATTTAATCCATGTATTACTTGGAGATGGAGTTAGAGTATGCAAGGCGATAAAAAGGTGAAGAGCGAGTTTTGGCTAGAGGAATATGTGACAACCAATTGAAGACTCGCAGGAGATTCATAGAGGCAGCTGTCAAGATATGTTGTAAATGGGATTTGGCTAATCCAATATAACGACATTGACGCAGCCCAAACCCTCGAATTCCTTGAGAAAGAGTTCCTTCAATTCCTGCACGGAGTGCATACTGTTTTTTGAACTCTTCGGTTTCTTGTCTTTGCCTCGCTTTTTGCCGAGTTTCATATTCGAGTTGTGGCAGTAAAGTTATCCCTCGGGCATGTATTGGAGCACGAGTACACAAAGAACGAACTGGACAGTCCTTACATTCATTTTGCCGAAACTCGACATGAATGATCCCGTTCCCATAACTATCTTTTCCTTTTTTCCAAGAACGGCTCTGTTTACCCTGCGGACAAGAAACTTTCTTTTTATTCCAGTCTATTTGAAAATGGGATAAATCAAATCCTTGTCCAGCTCGCGCTTGCCATCCGCCATTTGTCCCAACTGGTCCAAACAAGTCAATCTGATAGTCCCTTTCACTCTGTGTCATCAGACGGGCACTGGTATATCCTCGATCTACTAAATGCTGACTTGGTAACAGATTTTGGTCGGCTAAGGATTGATGAATTGAAGTGACCACTTGCTGGTCTTGAGTAGTAGCGGGAGTAGTTTCAACCTGAGTTATTATATGAGGTAAATTCTCAGAACAGGTTTCGCTTAAATGGACTTTATAACCAGTCCAGTTGGTACTGCGTTTGGTACTATTACGAGCCTCAGTTTCATAGGGAGAACGAATTCTGATGGCTGAAGGTGGACCATCTTTTTGGGTCCTTAGTTGTATTTTCGGCGTAGGTCCATAATACTGTTGTAGCCACACTTGACGTAGTATTTCTACTGCCTTGAGCCAACGCAGTTCAATCGGTGCTGTAGGGGCATATATGGCATCAAGTAAATCCAACCCATCTTGGCCAACTGTTACTGCCAAAGCATTACGCTCGTCTTTTTGGCGGGGCAAACGAGTATTTTCTACTCTTTTTCCATAGCGGTCACACCACTCACTTTGAAGATTAACTCCCAGCCAGTCTGGGGCAACTTCGGCTAGCGTATTCAAGGCATAGCGTAGAGTTTCGATGAGATTTTCCAATCGAGTCAGTTCCCGAACCTTCGCCAGTACATGGGTTGAATCCGTCCGTTGTTTACCTCTCGCTTTAAGCAATCCTTTCTCTTGAAATCTTTGTAACATCTGTTCAAGAATTTGTGCCAGGGCTTCTTGTTTGATTAAACGTTCACGAAACTCACTCAAAATAGTAAAGTCAAAACCTGGGTCGATTAATTCTAAAGATAGAGCGTATTTCCAGTCAATACGACCTCTTACTGCATCTGCCGCTTGTCGATCTGAAAGATTCTCCAAAAATTGCATCAATAACACCATTGCTAACCGCCAAGGTGCGTATCCTGGTTGACCATGAACTGAATAAAGGTTGTCAAAATCACAATCAGTATAAAATACTCCCAGTTCATCTCGTAGGCGTAGATAAAGATTTCCTTTGGGAAAAGCGGCGACTGCGACCAGAACGGTTTCAGAGGGAACTGTTGGAATTGGCTGTGGATTTAAAGACATTTTTTCTCCTCCCTCTTCCTTTTTAACCTCTTTTATAATCTCTAATTTACCATGTATTACTTGGTGTTTTTTAATTCTCCTATCCAGAATTTATGCACTAATAACGCACTTTGACATTACGCTCGATTACTAATTGATTACTTTCGCCAACAGTATCAGTTTCTCTGGTATGTCCTCAAACAGCATCCTTTAGTTCATCGGTTAATTAATATTCTCAATCGTCAACCACAACGTTGGGAAGAAGTAGTAAAATCCTCGGAATTATGGGGAGTCGAGTTAGACAAAATCGACGATACTAATACCAAATTAGCACTGGCGCATTTATTACAATTGGGTACATTAGCACGAGAAAACGATGATAATTTACCTTTATTACCAGTCAGGCTACATTTACTCTTTCGCAGTCTAGAAGGTGTTTATGTTTGTGTTGATCCTAATTGTTCTGGTGCAGAATCAAACCCCAATTATCCAGATCGAAGTAGAAAATACGGACGTTTATATTTAAATGAGAAAAAAATTTGCGATGATTGTAATTCGCCAGTTTTAGAACTAGGGAGTTGTTACCAATGCGGACAGGCTTATGTTTTTACTCAGTTAAAAAAATCGGGAAAACTAGAATCATTACCGCGATCAAATGCAGCTTTAAAAGACAATTCTGGAATGGCTATCAACTTAACTGGACGCTATTAAACCTAACCGAAGACAAAAATAATTGGCATCAATGCGATCGCTGTCGGTTAATTTATCACGTTCCAGGTTTATCTGAGATAGGAAAATCATCCCTGAATATCTTTGGTTGTTCCAACTACAAATGTACTGGTAAATTAAAACCCTATACTGAAAGGGAAATAGAACAAGCCCATGAGGAACACTATATCCAGTATCAGCTGAAGCATCGTCAGCCTTTACCATTGCGATCGCAAGAACATACCGCCCAGTTAGGAGTAATCGAATTAGAAAAGCGCAAAAATCAGTTTCGCAGTGGCAAAATAAACTTACTTAGTTGTTCTACTACCTTAGAAATGGGTGTCGATATTGGAGAATTACAAGCTGTCGCATTGCGTAACTTTCCTCCTCATGTGAGTAACTATCAACAACGGGCTGGTAGGGCTGGTAGACGTACAGATGGAGTGGCTATTACTTTAATGTACGGTCAACGTCGTCCCCACGATCGCTTTTATTTTGAACAGCCAGCCAGATTAATTGCTGGTACAAATCAAATTCCCCAAATCGATGCGGATAATTGGCAAATTCAACAACGTCATATACGGGCAGAATTATTAGCAGAGTTTCTGAGAATAAATCGTGGTGCTGGCGCAGAAAAGATTTCCATAGCCAACTTTTTGGGTAGTGATCGCCAGAGGCAAAATCTAGATATCTCTTTCGGAGATGCTGAGTTTTACGGACTTACTCCACAACCTTGAACAGCCTTAAAGTCAAAGCCTGATAATCTTGTTTTTTTTTAATAGTCATAGTTTTGAGTTCTCAAAACCAAAACTAAATATACATAAACTAATAAACCTGAGATAATAGTCAGCGATTAAACAATATGTTGATTAAGGTTGAAGCAAAATTTTGCCGACTTACACAGATATGTTATTCGCTTTTCAGTTTCAATCTCCTGGGCCAGTTATTTTTGAAATTGGGCCAATTGTGTTGCGTTGGTATGGGTTGTTGATTGCCTCGGCAGTTTTGATCGGCGTGACGTTATCACAATATTTAGCTAAACGCCGTGGGATCAACCCAGATTTGCTAGGCGATTTAGCTATTTGGTTAGTTGTTGCTGCTATTCCCTGTGCCAGACTTTATTATGTTTTATTTGAATGGCAAGAATATGCTCAAAATCCTGGAGATATCATTGCTATTTGGAAAGGTGGAATTGCAATTCATGGAGCGATTATTGGTGGGACAATTGCCACTATTATCTTTGCCCGTTTAAATCGCATTTCATTTTGGCAGTTATTAGACTTAGTTGCTCCTTCTTTGATTTTAGGTCAAGCGATCGGACGCTGGGGGAATTTTTTTAATTCTGAAGCTTTTGGTAAACCCACAAATTTACCCTGGAAACTTTATATTGCACCTCGTTATCGTCCCCCAGATTTATTCAATTTTGATTATTTTCACCCCACTTTTTTGTATGAATCTCTCTGGAATCTGGGAGTTTTTGCCCTCTTGTTGACACTGTTTTTTTGGGGACTGCAAAATTATGGACGTTTAAAGACTGGAACTCTAGCAGCAGTCTATTTAATTGCTTATAGTTTAGGTCGAGTGTGGATTGAATGGTTGCGAACTGATAGTTTGATGTTAGGGCCACTAAAAATTGCCCAGATAATTAGTTTAAGCGCGATCGCTCTAGGTCTTTTGATTCTGGCTTGGCTTTATTGGTTTAATCGTCCTTTACCTGATGTAGTTCCACCTAACAGAAATCGTAACACCATGAGTCGTGAACCCTAAGTAATTAGCCATAAAACCTTAATTGTTTTAATGAAATTAAATCAAAATCCTCTTCAACCAGCAGTTTATATTATTGGTGCAGGGCCAGGAGATCCAGAATTATTAACCCTCAAAGCTTATAAAATTATTACTCAAGCGGATGTCATTCTCTATGCTGATTCTTTAGTTCCTAAGCAAATTTTACAAGATGTCCGAGAGGATGTGGAATTAGTACCCACAGGTAATAAAACTCTTGAGCAAATTATTCCTCTAGCAATTGAACGAGTAAGACAAAATAAATCTGTTGTCCGTCTTCATTCTGGGGATTTGACTTTATATAGTGCGATCGCTGAACAAATACAGGCTTTTACCGAAGCTGAAATTCCTTTTGAACTTATTCCTGGCATTAGTGCCTTTCAAGCTGCTGCTGCTAAACTTAGCACTGAATTAACTATCCCCGAATTGGTACAGACAATTATTTTGACGAGAATCAGTGGACAAGCATCTTCTGTACCTGAAACTGAAGAATTAGCTTCTTTAGCTGCTCATCAAGCTAGTTTATGTCTTTATTTAGCTGCGCGACATATTGAACAAGCTCAAGCTAAGTTATTACAATATTATCCTCAAGATACTCCTGTCGCAGTCTGTTATCGTGTAGGTTGGCAGGATGAACAAATTTGGGTTGTTCCTTTGTCCGAAATGGCTCAGGTTACTAGAGACAATAATTTGATTAGAACTACGTTGTATTTAATTAGTCCTGCTTTACAAAAAGCCGTTACCACCCGTTCTCGTTTATATCATCCTGAACATTCTCATTTATTTCGTCCAGGTTTAAAAAAGATGAGGGATTAAAGATTAGGAATTCAATTTTTATAGTTGCTACATTATTCTTTAAAACTTTATTAGTCTGTGATTTCATCCATATAAATTTATGATTTTAATCTATTGAAATGTAGATTATAAATATCGTATAAATTAATCACATGACAATATAAAGAATCCAAAAAGTAGCTGGTCATTTTGAAAAATAGGCATCAATAATATAAATATATATAAATAGATATTAAGTTTATATATATCAAATATTTATAAATTTTAGATGACTATAAAAATTACCAGTTATGGATCTAAATAACATTGAATCAGTTGAATTATTTTCAAATCAACTAAGTACTTCTACCTCCCCCCACGAATATAATAACTATCAGTTAGACATTGATTTATTAACTAATAAAAATCAAAGTTCTATTCAATACGAGCAAATTGTATTTATTGATTCGACTGTCGAAGATTATCAAACTTTAATTAATAATTTAGCTCAACCTTCAGAAGTTGTAATCTTAGATTCTCAACAGGATGGTATAGTTCAAATTACTAATTACCTCAGTCAATACGATAGCCTCGAAGCTATTCATATTGTTTCTCATGGTGAGGCTGGGAAACTATTTTTAGGTAATACTGAATTAAATCAAACTACTTTATCAAAGTATACAGATTTCTTAACTGGTTGGAGTAATTCTCTTACAAAAGATGCTGATATTCTGCTTTATGGTTGTAATGTAGCTAAAGATTTAGCTGGCACAGAATTTGTTAGTAGTTTAAGTGACTATACTCAAGCCGATATTTTAGCTTCAAATAATATAACTGGTAATAGTCAACTTGATGGAGATTGGGATTTAGAATATGCAATAGGGAAAATTGAAACGAAGTCAATATTTAATTCGGAAATTGAAACTGAATATGAATCTAACTTAATTGTTTTGGATTATGATATTAATTATACTCTCAGGTATTTTCTAGATGTTCCTATTCTAAGATTTAATGGTGTTGAATTTGTGCCTATTAATGGTTTTGAATCTCAACCTTTATCCTTACCAAATTTTAATTCAGAGTCTAGTTTTAATAATCCTGTTGGTAATACTTGGATGTTTAATTTTTCTGCTAGCTCGCTAAAATTTGATCCAATAAATTTTGATTTTACTTCTCTTGAAATTAACGGCGACTCGTTAAATTTTAATTTAAACAATAGTGCCTTTAATCTTGATGCGATTGGTAAAAATTCTATATCTTTTGAGTTTTATAAAGCCGAAACAGAAAAATTTAATTATGGCTCAATGTTTTCCTTTGATGCTAGTTCAGTTACTTTCACCAAAAGTAAAGTAACGTTCAAATACAAACCTAGCTCATTAAACTTTAATGCCGATTTATTCAAGGCAAATGCCAACTTATTTGAGTATAAATTTACTAATTTTGATAAAGGAGTTTCTTTTAATCAATTCAACGCCAGTGACTATCGAGCTTTAGACTATGCTTTTAAAGGCGATGAGTTATTTAACACTAAGTATTACTTAGACAAGAAAGTTACTCCTATTGGGATGAATCCTTTTACTCACTATGTAGAATATGGATTTTTAGCAGGTATCGATCCTAATCCTTTATTTGACGTATCTTACTATCTTGATAAAAATATCGATGTTAGAAACGCCAAAATCGATCCTTTAAGACACTACGCAGAATTTGGCTACGCAGAAAACAATAGCAATAGAGATCCTAACGCTTTATTCGATACATCCTATTACAACGAAAAAAATCAAGATGTAGCTTTAGCCAAAGAAAATCCACTTTTGCATTACATAGTTCATGGTTATTCCGAAAACTTTGATCCCAGAGATCCTAATCCTTTCTTTGATTCATCTTATTACAATCTCAAAAATCCAGATGTAGCAGCAGCCAAGGAAAATCCCCTACTGCATTATCTGACACATGGCTGGAAAGAAAGTATCCCAGGTAGCACAAACTTTAACGACAACCGTGATCCCAATGCTTTCTTTGATACAAGCTATTATTTTGAAACTCACTCAGATGTTCGCATTGCTAGTGATACTTTACCTTCAGCTAATCCACTTCAGCATTATCTAGAATTTGGCAATACTGGTCGGTTTGCTATTGAAAATAGAATCACTCACCCTCTTTTTGCTTCGTCAAACTTTGTAGAGTTTACAACAACTATCAATGCTAAATCAGAGGGTTTTACATTTGTTCAAAATGAGTTTGCCAAACTTAATTTTCAATTAACTCCTCGCGAAGATGGGCGAATATTAATTTCCCAAAGCATAACAGGTGAAGGTGGTGATGATAAAGATCTTTTTGATTACCTTGTAGGTGGAGTTACATTTGTTGTAGGTGTTGCTGGAACTTTTGTTGGACCTGCTTTTGAATTTGTGGCAGAGAGAATACCTTACGCAACCTTGTCATTAACTCCCGACGATATTATTTATAGCCCTCTTCCTCCATTTCCAGTTGATCCAGAACCTGAAATAAAGTTTACGTCACATCCTAAAGATTTAACCATTGATGAGATTCTTAATCCTGATGGCAAAGGAAATATTATTACGCTTCCTCTAGATCCTATTGATAGTATTTCTACTACTTCTTTTCCTCAAAGAAATGAAATTCTTGAAACCCTTTTAGATGGTGGACTTTTTCTGGGTGGAGAAGAAATACCTCAAGGTACTTATTTTCTTAGTGCAGAAATAACAATAGAAACCGATTCATATGAACAAGCACGAAATAGAGCTTTAGAAGAACTTGGAGAAATAGATCCTGCTACTAGGACACCATACACTGGAAGACTAGGCGTAGGCATCGATAAAACAGTTGGCTTTACGACTATTGTTGATGGTGTGTTCAAAAGATTTAGAGTGGATTACGATCCTGTTAAGGGACCTCATATAAATGTAGAGATAGGAAAAGGACAAAGTAGACAAAAATTTGCTATTGAATTTCCTGGTACAGAAGCAGACGTAGAGAAAATTTTAGAAGAACTACAAGAATGAAAAATAAATACGAACCTCAAATTCCGTTCATTGTCGAGCAGCTTCGACAGTCAGGAGAAGATTTTGAACTTTTGACTATTCAAGACACCGAAGCAAACACCAAATGGCTTGAAAACAATTTTCCCATTGCATTTGCGGGGCGTATAGATTGGCAAAAAGTCCCACAAAGTTCGTCTATAAAATACTCTGATGATAATGAATTAGTATCAGCTTTTGAAAAAATAGTATCAGAACGGCAGCTTGGAGGAAACTTAATCGTATCATGGGCTAACGGTCTAACGCTTCCGATTAGGATCGATATGAATGTACTGAAAAAATATGCGAGGGAAATTTTTGAACAAGACTGGGAGACGTGGATCTGTAATGAACAAGATGAATGGCTTATTGAAAATCACCACGATGGAGAGATCTGTTTTGGAAAATGTAGAACAGCGAACGAAAAAAAATGAAAAATTATTAAACGTAGACTTAGAAGAGATGCTGTTTATGAAACATAATTTACGAAAAGCTATCTATAAATTATATTCTGTTACGTATTTTATAGCCTCTTCACAATTTATTACACTGGGTAAAAGGTCTTCGGGAACATACTCAATATTTTTCACAACTAACCAGCAACCATCTGTTTCTTGCCAGTTGTTGTCAAAATATGCGACTCTATCTGGATATTTTTTGCTATGTTTTTTTAAATATTGTTTCGCAGTTTGTTCTGCATCATTTCCTTCGACTCGACATACTTGACCTGGTACAGACATTTTTAACTTTCTGAGTTCAATTACTATTTATGTTAATGTATTAGTCCAAAATTAATAGTCAAAGCTGACTTTATTTCCAACTATGGCAAGTGTTATTTTTGTGGAAAAAAAATCGCTTCGTTAGTAGGGGAACTATCGATCATACAGAAGACCAGATAAATAGAGATCCTAATGCTCTATTCGACACCTCTTATCTATATCTAATTTGAACAACTACTTTAGAAATATCGAAAAGGAAGAATAAAAATAGTAATTGAAAAAACATAATCGTATAAAGTTGCTAAACCAAATAAAATAACGTTTATCTGTAATTAGCTCTATCTCTCTAAAACCAACATATAAAAACAACAATAGAGAGATAAAATCATGAATATTTTAGGTACAAATCTGGGCGAGGCATTATTCGGTACATCTTTAGCCGATATTATGGATGCTTTGCTGGGTAATGATACTGTTAATGCAGGAAGCGGAAACGATACGGTAGACGGTAATGAAGGGAACGATCGCCTGTATGGACAAGACGGCGACGATTCTCTAACAGGAGGAATTGGAATAGGGGCAGATTTTCTCATGGGAGAAAATGGTAATGACTCGCTATATGGAGGAAGTGGCAACGATAGTCTTCATGGTGGTAATGATCAAGATCGTCTCTATGGCGGTATTGGTAATGACCTATTAGCAGGAGATGATGGTAATGACAAGCTCTATGGAGAAGATAATAATGACTTACTTTATGGAGGAAGTGGTAGCGATAATCTCTCTGGTGGTAATCATTTGGATACCCTTTACGGTGGTGATGGAAACGACTGGTTAGCAGGAGATAATGGCAACGATACTCTCTATGGTGGTAACGAGAATGACACCCTCTATGGTGGTTATGGTAATGATAGTCTTGATGGTGGTCTAGGAGATGACAGTCTAGATGGTGGCTGGGGTAACGATACTCTTAATAGTAGAGAAGGCGACGATAGTACTGGAGAAGGCAACGATACTCTCAATGGCTATGAAGGAGATGATGAACTTTATGGTTATGATGGTCACGATGTCTTATCTGGCGGTAATGGAAATGACACGCTTCTAGGATTAAATGACAACGATACTATTTACGGTGGCGATGGTATAGATAGTTTATATGGCGTTGATGGTAATGATTCTTTAATGGCAGAAGGCGGTGATGATAGTCTTTTTGGTGGTAGTGGTGACGATACTCTAAACGGCGGTGACGGGATTAATCGTTATTTTGCTGGTTGGGGAAATGATTTGCTTTTAGGTGGCATTGATCGAGATCATATGAGGGGGGATGCTGGTAATGATCGCCTCTATGGAGGAGGGGGGCAAGATAATCTCAATGGTGAATTAGGAGATGATTCTCTCTATGGTGGAGACGATCACGATCAATTGTATGCAGGGACAGGTAATGACCTTCTTTACGGTCAAAACGGGGTTGATATTCTCTACGGCGGTGATGGCACAGATAAACTTTATGGGGATAACGACTACGATGTTCTGCTTGGTGAAGCTGGTAATGACAGTTTATATGGTGGAAATGGTAGCGATAGGCTTAAAGGCGGTGACAACAATGATATTTTAGTTGGTGGTAGTGGCAATGATACTCTAACTGGTGGTAGTGGCAATGATACATTCTTATACGATACCAATGCTGCTTTTAATAAAGATGTTATTGGTATTGATACCATTGATGATTTTAATAACACCCAAGACAAAATTTATTTAGATAAAACTACTTTTACGGCTCTTTCATCTATAGCTGGAATTGGATTTAGTACTGCTAGTGAATTTGCCGTAGTCAGTCAGGATAGTTTAGCAGCAACCTCTAAGGCATTTATTGTTTTGAGCAGTGGTACGGGCAATCTATTTTATAACCAAAATGGACTTGAGGCTGGTTTAGGTAGTGGTAGTCAATTTGCTACTTTAACTGATATTACTAGTCTGACGGCAGGAAATTTTAGAATTAGTAATTAAGTGTCGATGTTATACCTGGTAAGGTGGGCAAAAGTGTTGTTAGAGATAGTATTAAGTTAAACCTAAACTTTGCCTACTCTACTTGGGAATAAAAAAAGCGATCGCATCATATTAAAACAATTATAAAAAATCATGAAAGCAATTAAAATCATGGGAATAGTAGACGAACAAGGACAACTAGCGTTAGATTATCCTTTAACCATAAGTGCAAAAAGCAGTGTTGAGGTAATTGTTCTCATCCCCGAAGAAACTGAATTAGAAACAGATAATCAATCTAAAAAAGAGATTTTAGAAGACTTCCGCCAAGCTTGGCAGGAAGCAATGAACGGAGAAACTATCCCTATTGAGCAACTTTGGGACGATTAATCAATGACTAATCAATCTTTTTTCAAAGTTGAAGCATCACCAACATTTAAACGAAATATTAAAACTCTCGGTAAAAAATATCGCAGTATTCGCAAAGATATAGAACCAATAATTAAACAACTGCAAAATGGAGAATTACTTGGAGATCAAATATCAGGAAAATTATTTCTTAGTCCGAAAGTTAAGTTTAGCGATAAATGAACCACCAGCATAATAAAATAACTTCATCTTTTGCTTAACGTGATTTTTTAATTTATATTTGTCTGTGGGAATTATTAAGCAACAACAAAAATTAGGATTGGGAGATAACTTTGGATAATAGTCAACCTGATAAGCTAGCAGAAATTCTGAAAGTAGCTCGCTCCGTAGCCTGGGGTGCATCGGACATTCTTAGTTCTTTTTATCATCAAGATATTGAAGATTTAGAAGTTACGGATAAAAAAGATGGGCCTGTTACCGAAGCTGATATGGCAGCCAATCACTATATTTTAGATAGATTGCGCGAAGAATTGGGAACAGAAGACTTTGGTTATTTGTCTGAAGAAACTTTTGATGTCAAAAAAGCTGAACCAGTCGCTCATGATTGGGTTTGGATTATTGATCCTTTAGATGGTACTAGGGATTTTATTGATAAAACTGGGGAATATGGAATGCATATTGCTTTAGCTTATCAAGGTCGTCCTGTTATTGGTATTGTGGCTATTCCTGAAGCAGGTAAAATTTATTTTGCTTCTAAAGGTAATGGTACTTTTGTGGAAACTAAAGATGGCACTGTCACACCGATAAAAGTTTCAGATCGCCAGGTAATTGAAGATTTATATCTTATCGTTAGTCGTTCTCACCGTGATGAACGGTTTCAAAAGTTGATTGATCGTCTACCCTTTGCAGGTAAAAAATATATGGGTGGCGTTGGAGGTAAAATTTCGACTCTCCTCGAACAAGAATCGGATGTTTATATTTCTTTATCTGGTAAGTCGGCAGCTAAAGATTGGGATTTTGCTGCACCTGAATTAATTCTCACCGAAGCTGGTGGCAAATTTACGTATATTAATGGCGATCCTGTTTTTTATAACCAGGGGGATGTTAAACGCTGGGGTTGTATTGTGGCTACTAATGGTCAATGCCACGAAGAACTATGTAATAAAGCTGCTGCAATTATCGACGAAATTGATAACGCGTAATATAGTTGATTAGGTCAAGAGGGTTGTTCATAAGCTGGGTTAAGTACTAGTTACTTGATTCAGCTTTTGTATTAATGGACAATTGATAATGGATAATTGACAATTATGGTTTATGTCTTTTGTTAATCCTCACGTTGCTAAGTTATTTATCTATCCAATCAAGTCTTTAGATAGAGTAAATTGCGATCGCGTTACTGTTTTGGAATCTGGAGCTTTACAAGGCGATCGCACTTGGGCTATTTTTGATCAGTCTGGTAATTTTGTGAATGGTAAGCGTAATTACAAGATTCATAGTCTACGTTCGGAATTTGATTTAGTAACTAATACTCTCTCGTTACAGATTCAGGGAACAAATAACATCCAAACATTTAATCTTGTTAACGAACAAGCAGCGATATGTAGTTGGTTAGAAAAATACTTTGGTTTCCCTGTCAAGCTGCAACAGAATTTAAATATGGGTTTTCCTGATGATACTATTTCTCCTGGAGCAACTATAGTTAGTACTGCAACCTTAGAAGCGATCGCCTCTTGGTATCCTAAACTAAATACAGAAGATATTCGTCGTCGTTTTCGTGCCAATATCGAAATTGCTGGTGTCCCTGCTTTTTGGGAAGATCAACTGTTTACTACTGGCGAACAAACGGTTAAATTTAGCATTGGTAAGGTTGAATTTATGGGGGTTAACCCATGTCAACGCTGTGTAGTTATTACTCGCGATCCCCAAACAGGAGAATCTTATCCCCAATTTCAAAAGATTTTTATTACCCAAAGAAAACAAAATCTACCTGAATGGACAGAGCGATCGCGTTTTAATCATTTTTATCGTCTAGCAGTCAATACTAGATTATCTCCTACCGAAGCAGGAAAGGTAATTAGAATTGGAGAGCAATTGGAAATATTTTAGTCTCAGCTACTAATCCAAGAAAATTCTTTCACCTGCAATTTCAATCCCTAAATTCGATACTGGTTAACCTTAATTACTTTAAACGATTTTTAGCTTAACCGAGAAGTATTGAGTTCCAATGCGACAATCATCTTCACCAAAAGCGACATCCAAATATAAAATTAATTCTCCAGTTTTTCCCGATCGCAGGTTAAATTAAGCAAATTAAATTTAGTTAGGTATGGTCACAGATGAGCAAAATCATCTTAATTATTGATGACGAGGAAGATGTCAGAGAAATCGCCCAAATGGGATTAGAAATGGCAGGGGATTGGCAGGTCATTACTGCTCATTCTGGCCAGGAGGGATTGAATATAGCTGAAAATAGCCAACCAGAAGTAATTCTGTTGGATTTGATGATGCCCGAATGGGATGGCAAAGAAACCTTAAAACAGTTAAAGGCTAATCAAAATACGGCAGATATTCCTGTAATTTTGATGACAGCAAAAACTCAATCAGCGATCGCTCCTGATTTAACTGACTTGGATTTAGCTGGGGTAATTACTAAACCTTTTCGTCCACTTCAGTTACCAAAGCAAATTACTGAGATTTTAGATAAGTAATTAACAAAGAGAATCAAGAATAGTTGGCAACTAACCACTAACCATGATCGCAGGCTTGATATAAAGAATGCAAGGTTTTGCCCTGCTTAGGAAATTCGGCGACAGAACAGTTGAAACTGACTTGAAAACGATTTCCTTGGCTGCAAGTAAAAACTTGTTTTCTTAAGATAGTTAAAGCTTCTAGCAGATGTTCTTGAGCTAAAGTCTGATTGAGATTGGGAATACCAATAATAAAATCGCCATTGCCCCAGTAGGCAGTTATTTCGTTACCCCGAAAAGCAGCTTGAATTATTTTACCCCATTGCCTTAAAACGCGATCGCCTATTGAATGTCCATATTTAAGGTTAATTTGCTGTAGTTCAGTCATTTTTAGCACTGCTAAACAAAACGGTTGCTGAGATTTTTGCGCCTGTTGTAAAGCAATTTCCAGTTCACGACTACTTTGGGGACGATTTTTTAGTCCTGTTAATCGATCCTGAGTGGCGAGGTTATGTAACAGACGACTGCGATCTAAACGATTATTAATCCTGGCGATTAATTCTGCCCCCACTACAGGTTTAGAGATATAATCATCTCCGCCAACTGCAAACACTTGCTCAATTGTTTCGACATCCTGTCGCGCTGTCAGAAATAAAATCGGTAATTCTTGCCAATCTGGATCGCTACGGAGAGCTTGACATAGTTCAATCCCACTGATTTCAGGCATTTCAATATCAAGAATCAATAAATCGGGAGTAGTAGCTTGTAATACTGACCAAAAGTTTACAGGAGTTTCTAGAGTCGTAACTCTAATTCCCCAAGGTTCTAAAAGCGATCGCAAGGCAGAGAGAAAGACGACATCATCATCAACAATTAAAATTGAGGCGATCGCCGATTGCTGGTGTTGTAATAATTGATTAATGGTTTGCCAGATTACCGTCGCAGTAGTAGGCTTAACTACAAAGCTACTAGCACCAGCACGAGCGACCTTGAGACGGTTAGTTAAGCTATCGATTTGAGAAAGAACTAAAGTGGGTATAGCAGGAGTACGAGCAGTTAATTCCGTAATCAAGGATAGGTACTCTTGTTGATTGGTAACGGTATCTGCGTCGATTGCCACCATGTAGGGTGAATTGCTTTGCAACCATGTTCTTGCCTGAGCAAGATTATCTACTCGCTGCCAACCTAATCCTTGGATTTTGCCTAACTGCTCTAATTGTTGGCTAAATTGACTATCGAGAGTAATAAATAATAACTTGGGAATTTCGCTGCTTACCTCGACTTTGAGGGTTTCATCCAAGGCTAACAAGCTATCTAAATCAGCTACCAGAGAAATAAACTGCTGCTGTTGTTGTAAATTTAATACTTGATTTTCTTGCAGTAAAGTTTCTATTTCACGAGCGATCGCTGTACCTGTATCTCTCGAAAACATACCTAAAACCCCTGCTAGTTTATGGGCTGCTTTTTCAGCATTATGATGTAATTCAGGAGATAATTGAGCATTATGTAGATTGGAAACTGCATTTTGCAAGACTTTCATCCTCTCTATCATTTTATCTTGATATTTTAGCCACATCTGCTCCAACTTCTGATTCAATTCCCGCTCAACAGAAGTAACAACAGACTCATCCCCATCTTGCTCAGTTTCCCAAGCTTCGGCAGTTGGAGGATTGAGACGATAACCAATACCGTAAACATTTTCAATCCAATTTACTACCCCGACTTGTTTTAACTTTTTCCTTAATCCTTTAATATGTGCTTTGACACTTTCCTCTAGAGGTGGATCGTCAAATGTCCAAATCTTATCTAAAATTTGCGAGCGGCTAAATACCCGTGCAGGATTGCGTAAAAATATTTCTAACAGGCTATATTCTTTCGCCGTGAGCTTGATGGGCTTCTGTTGATAACTAACCTGGCAACTACTGGGATCTAAAATCAAGCCATTAACATTTAAAACAGTACTAGGACTAACTTCACCACGTCGAGATAAAGCCCTGACTCTGGCGTTTAACTCCTCTAAATCTAAAGGTTTAGTTAAATAGTCATCTGCTCCAGCATCTAATCCCAGAATCCGATCTTGAGTCGCGTTTTTAGCTGTCATTAAGAGAATAGGAGTACCATAACCTTCCGCACGCATCTTGGCACACAGGCTTACCCCATCTAATCTTGGTAAATTGACATCTAGCAGAACTAACTCGTATTCTCCACTTTGAATATATTCCCAACCCGTTTGACCATCTTCTGCTATTTCTACTATATGATGCTGACTGGCAAGGGAGCGTTGGAGTACTTCAACTAAAATTTCGTCATCGTCAACTACTAAAATTCGCATAGCTTTAAATCGCAGTACGTTAAGTGTTTAGGACACAAAGTTATAGGCTCGTAAGTAGCAAGTAGCAAGTAGCAATTAGCAATTTTAAAAATGTCCTAAACAATATTTAGGTATTGCTATAGGATTTTTCTTTAACTACTTGACTAGTATCATGAAATTAACTAGAGAAGATCTAGGGAATTAAATTAAACTAGTTGCGTCATAAGTAATTAATTTCGTTTAAACAATTATCAATTATCAATTAATAAAGAATTTCTTCTGCTTGAATTGTATAATTTTCGTCTAACCAAATCAAAGAAATGGATTGTATAATGCCCTGAGACATTGAAACTACAGAAAAACTACGTTTTACAGCACTATGAGTTTTAACGACACGAGGGACACAGGCTGCATTTAAATAAACAGTTTGATCTTGAACTTCAATAATATTTCTTCGCTTACCAACAGGATATTTAAGACTGTGGTGCATATGCCCAAAGGTAACTAGAGGAATAGATTTACCTTGATCGCGTAGATCAGCGATCGCCTGAGTTAAATCGGGATCACCATAATCTCCTCCCTCTGGCTTCCAATCTCGACCACAAATAGCTTCAGGTTTTGAGCCTAGACCATAAGGGCCATTGTGACCAATAAAAATTAAAGTATTGTGAGCAGTATTGTGAGCAGATTTAACCATTTGGGCTGTAGATTCCTCAAAGCTATGGATCTGATAGCGATCGCGATAGAATTGGCTATTGCGCCAGGTTGAACTTCCCCAACTAAAAGGGCGACTACCGATCACCGACAAATTTAGCTGCGGAAAATCCTGTCCAGAAAAGCCGACATGAAACTTTCCAAGTAAATCCAACTGTTGTTGTACCCGATCTTCTTTTGTTTGATCGTAGGGGGCTTTTTGTCTTCCCCAGGATGAAGCACTATACCAAGCATCATGATTGCCTAAAATCACAGCTTTAGGAAGCTTAACTGCTGCAATTTGGCGTACTATTTCTACCGCTTCGTTACCAAAATCTCCCACAAATAACACTAAATCTACACCTAAATGTTCTAGTGCTATTTCGTCTTCATAACTCCATAAATTATGAACATCTCCAACTACAGCAATGGTAATTTTTTCTTTAACTTGGGTCATTAAATTGATCTGTCATACTAAATCCTGTTCTTTTAGGTTATTTAACTGTCATGTAAGGCAGAAGGCAGAAGAGTATTTTAATAATCTAAGTTAAAAGATGCTTTTACCCATCGGATTTAGTATCATTGATTTTATAGACTATTTAAGATTATTTTAGGATAAAATCCTATCGGTAGAAATATAAAACTCCTCGGTATACGCCATTTGGCGTTGCTGACTGTTTAAATAGAAAACTGGAGTTTTGATATGAGGAGTCAGGAGTCTAAAGTTTTCACCTACTACTTACTACTTACTACCTAAAAACCAAAGCTTTCAAACTGGACGAGGTTTAGAACTAGTATTCTTAACCCATTTTTTCGTTTTTTTCTTTTGCGTAAGTCCTGTGAACAACAAAGCTGATAATTACGATCGCCTGTTTAATAAAATCCAAGAATTAGTTTTATATCATTCTCCTAGTGGGGGAGAAAATGAGATTGATCAGGCTTTATTGGCTCAATTTACAGCTTTAAAAGTCAAAAATTGGCAGGATCGGGCAGGAAACGTCATTGCTAAAATACCAGGACAGAATTCTCAAAGTGCGATCGCTATTACCGCTCATAAAGATGAAATTGGGATGATTGTCAAATCTATTGATCCTAATGGCTGTCTACAAATCCGTCGTTTGGGAGGTTCGTTTCCTTGGGTATATGGGGAAGGTGTAGTTGATATCTTAGGCGATCAGGAAGTGATCAGTGGGATTTTGTCTTTTGGTTCACGTCATGTTTCCCATGAATCACCCCAAAAAGTGCAACAAGTTGACGAGCCTCTGATGTGGGAGGATGCTTGGGTAGAAACTAAATGTAGTTTGGAAGAATTGGCTACCTATGGAGTTCGCCCAGGTACAAAAGTTGTGATTGGCAAACATCGTAAACAACCTTTTCGCCTCAAAGATTATATTGCTAGCTACACCCTAGATAACAAAGCCTCAGTCGCAATTTTATTGGCTTTAGCTGCTCGAATTACTAATCCTCCCGTAGATATTTATTTAGTCGCCTCGGCAAAAGAAGAAGTAGGCGCAATTGGAGCATTATATTTCACGCAAAATCAAACTTTGGATGCTTTAATTGCCTTAGAAATTTGTCCCCTAGCCCCTGAATATCCCATTGTGCCTGGAATAGCTCCTGTCTTACTTTCTCAGGATAACTATGGTGTCTACGATGAATTGTTAAATGCCGAAATTCGTGACGCAGCCAGCAAAGCTAAGATTCCTCTACAGCTAGCCGTTATTGATGGTTTTGGCAGCGATGCTTCGATCGCCATGAAATTTGGTCATGTTTCCAGGGCTGCTTGTTTAAGTTTCCCAACTCAAAATACTCACGGTTACGAAATCGCTCACTTAGGCGCGATCGCTAACTGTATTGAAATTTTGACTACCTACTGTAGTGGTCTCTTGATTTTTAATTGATGAGTTGAGATAAGTAGAGAGGTAGTGAAGTAGAGGGGTAGAGGGGTACTGAGGTAATACTCCAAATACTCCACCACTCCAATAACTCCACTACTTCATTACTCCTCAAAACAATCTTGACCCACCAGCAGTATGATTTAAGTTACTTTATTAGAACCATCTTCTTGAACTGATGCAAATTGAGTAAAAACTTTCAAGAAATGTTTAGCACCTCTGGCTAAACAAAAAGCAGAAATTAATACTACTTGCGGATTAGCTATTAAGGACAAGTCACGCTCATTGACAGCTAGGACACCAACTAACAAAAGAAAAATTAGCAAGCAAAAAAAGTAGCGTGGAAAGTCCATGGGCCAACTACTATTTTTACCGCCTAAATACCTATATAAAATATATTGGATTGAACGAATCAAAATTGTACTGGCAAGCAGCATTAACCCTATACTATTAGTAGTAAGTATGACCAAAAAGCCACAGTAGCGACAAGTCTGCAATAGCAAGTAAAACCAAACTCGACTTTGTTTATTGATCTGATTATAAATATGAAATAATCCTCTCAAAACCAATAAAAAAGCCATCCAATATATTAATCCTTGAGTAATATTAAATAAGTTGCCACTATAATTGTTGAAAATATATAAATTACTCAGGCTATTTTCAAAAATTTGATCATTATTGAGAACAATAATACCTAAAGCTGATAAGACAAAAGACCATAACCAAGGTTGCCATAAAGCAAAAGAATATTCATAGGCTTTATAGTTATACGATAAAACAGCCTTGTCTTCAAATTTTTCGCCTATTATGTCATTTTCTATATAACCAAGTTCGTAAATACACCAAAAAGCTATTTGTAGCAAAAATAAACCAATGGCATTAAACCAAGGATGGGAGCTAAAGTAAGTAAAAGACAGTAATAAAATGAGATAATCTTCTCCTAAAACAGTGTAAAGGAAAAACTTTTTATCTGGTCTTTTGATTTTTTCAGAATAGAGAAGAGGGATATAAATTTTCACTTTAAATCTAATAATTAAGTCCACTTAATTAAACATTAAATGGATCTGACTGGGTTAGGGGGGAGGGAGAGTATAGGGTGTGAAGTAAATTTTTCTTAAATTCATTTTTTTTTGATAGAGCTATTTAACAAGTTACTTTGAGTATTTTGGTTTACATAATAATTAAATTTTTACTTAATGACAAAATTATAATTAATAGTTTTAACCTATACTTAATCTAAAAATAGTATAGACATGTTGAATTGTAAGCTTAGTCCTAACAATTTTTATCTTTTTCAAGATTAGTGTATTTTAAAATGTCATAAAACTATCTACTTGCTGATTGTAATACTTGCATATTTATAGTATTATTATCTAATAATATATCATGGCAGTAAAAATTAAGATTAGTAAAACTGGATACGATACAAAACACCATTTTATGAATGTGCAGCTTTAATATCCCAAAAAGATAATTAGTGCAATTATGCTAGTTTCATGATTATCAAAAGCTGTTTATACAATAAATCTTAGGCTATTCCAAATCTCTAAATTTCTATTCATGTTGGGTTACAGCAACAAGTTGCTTAACCATATAAACGATATATTTTTATCGAGTTATTCGCCTAGTCCTAACTACATAACCATTTATTTTTGTCTAATCAATCATCTCTCATTCCAGGTTTTGATTACTTTACCGTTAATCTGCTGATTGTACCAAGGGCTATTCGTAGCAGGAGAATAAAGATGATCTTGATTTGCCAACCAAACTGCTTGGGGATCAAACAAAACTAAATTGGCAGCTTGTTCTGGAGCGATCGCTCTAGGTTGTTGTTGTAGACAGTGACGAGGACGACTGCTTAAAGCCTGCCATAACTCTAATGCCGTCCACATACCGCTACTAACAAATTTCTGCCATAAAAGCGGTAAGGCCAACTGTAACCCAATAACTCCTGGTGGTGCTAAAGCAAAAGGAACAGTTTTTTCCTCGTAAGTATAAGCTTGATGATCCAGGGCGATCGCGTCAATAATTCCTTGTCGAACTCCTGTAATTAAAGCAGCTTGGTCATTTTTATCTCCTAAAGGTGGCTCAAGTCGTAAATTCGGATCATAATTACCTACCGCTTCACTCTTACACAAAAGATGCATCCAAGTAGTACTAGCAGTTACGGATACACCTCTAGCTTTAGCATCCGCAATCAATTCCACTCCGCGTTTAGTTGAGACACGCATAATATGAACTGGAGTCGGAATTGCTGCTACAATCTCGATGACGGCTGCGATGATCGCTGCTTCTGAAAACCCAGGAATCCCTGACATTCCATAGCGAATTGAAGCGAATCCCTCTCTAATCGCCCCCTCACCAGCTAATTCATTCTGATTGAGAGCGATCGCCAGAGTTATCTGCCAAGGTTGAAGATACTCCAATACTTGCCTAAATAAATTTAAATTGCTGAGATTATAGCGATCGCTAAAGCCAATCACTCCAGATTTCATCTCTCCTAATTCGTTCATCTGCTTACTAGAGCTAGTCTGAGAAGCTTCTCCCCAAAAACCTAGCTGGGGCAACTCTAGCCTAGGGCTAGTTAAATAACTACTTTTTTGATTAAGAGCAGCCAAAACCTCGCCGTTAGCTATACTAGGGGTAGTATCAGGTAAAATTCCTACCTGGGTAAAACCTCCAGCAGCAGCAGCTTGAGCCAAATTTAATAAACTTTCTCGGCTCTCATAACCTGGCTCACTACTATGACTATATAGATCTACTAACCCTGTACCCAAAATCAGATCATTGCCTAAGATTATTTCTGTATCTAAAGAATAGTCAGTAAGATGATCGGCGATCGCTTTAATCTTTCCCTCAATAATCAACACATCAGCCAGCCGATCTATACCTTGGCTGGGGTCAATAACTCTCACTTGTTGCAGTAATTCCATTCTCTTCCTGACTTTTTAAAGTAATAACAGTTGACATTGTGTACTGCAAATAACCATAATAATAGTTTGTGTAAACTTTAGCTTTCAAATAAACCCTTGGCTAATGTTATCGTGATCGGAGCCCAGTGGGGTGACGAAGGAAAAGGAAAAATAACCGATCTACTTAGTCGCTCAGCCGATGTCGTGGTACGCTCCCAAGGCGGAGTTAATGCAGGACATACAGTTGTCGTAGCTGGAGAAACTTTCAAATTGCACTTGATTCCTTCGGGAATTTTATATCCTAATACAGAATGTATTATTGGTTCAGGAACGGTCATTGACCCGCAAGTGTTAATTGAAGAAATAAACCAGCTAATAGCTTTAGGAGTGACAGTAGATAACCTCTATATATCTCAGACGGCTCACATAACTATGCCTTATCATCGCAAGATTGATCAAGCATCAGAAGAAAGTCGAGGAGAATATAAAATTGGCACTACTGGTAGGGGGATTGGCCCTACTTATGCTGATAAATCAGAGCGAACTGGTATTCGGGTTTTAGATTTAATGAATCCTGAGCATTTACAGAAACAGCTTGCCTGGACGATCAATTATAAAAACGTCATTTTAGAAAAATTATATAATTTACCGCCTTTAGACCCAGAGAAAGTAATTCAAGAGTATCTAAAATACGCTGACTTCTTGCGTCCCCATGTCGTGGATAGTTCTCTTAAAATTTATCAAGCAGTACAAAAGAAAAAAAATATCTTGTTTGAAGGAGCGCAGGGTACTTTACTAGATTTAGATCATGGTACTTATCCCTATGTTACTTCTTCTAACCCCATCGCAGGTGGAGCTTGTGTAGGAGCAGGAGTTGGACCTACAACTATTGATCGAGTTATTGGTGTTGCCAAAGCCTATACAACTCGAGTTGGAGAAGGGCCTTTTCCCACCGAGTTAAATGATCATGTTGGACAGTTATTAGGAGACTTGGGAGCAGAATTTGGTACTACTACAGGTCGTCGTCGTCGTTGTGGCTGGTTTGATGCGGTAATTGGTCGCTATGCAGTGCGAATTAACGGTTTGGACTGTCTGGCAGTTACCAAGTTAGACGTGTTAGATGAATTGGCAGAAATCAAAGTCTGTGTAGCATACGAAATTGATGGTAAAACCTCTAATGATTTTCCCACCAATGCCAGTCATTTTGCCAACTGTCAACCAGTTTATAAAACTCTGCCAGGTTGGCAGCAATCTACTACAGGCTGTCGTTCATTGTCAGACTTGCCTAAAGCAGCTTTAAACTATCTGAAGTTTATGGCGGAATTAATGGAAGTTCCTATTGCAATTGTTTCTGTAGGACCAAGTCGCGATCAAACAATTATTGTTGAAGATCCAATTCATGGCCCTAAAAGAGCTTTACTCGATGCAGATGGTATTCCGATTGGGGAATCCTGAGCTACTGCTAACGAGCAAATTACCAATTACAGTTCAAAATGATTGTCACAATTAATTGATAGTGCAAATTTTTAACCATATTTAGTTACTAACAAGTTAGGGAAATACTATGAACATCACAGTTGAATGTAAAACTAGACCTGAAGGGAGCAAACCCAAAGCTTTACGTCGTGAAGGCTTAATTCCTGCTGCTATGTATGGTCATGATGGAGCGAATTCGATATCTTTGACTATACCTGCAAAAGAGGCTCAAATGTTATTGAGAGATGCAGCGATTAATAATACTTTAATTGATCTAAAAATTCCTGACATTTCCTGGCAGGGTAAAGCTTTAATCAGAGAAGTACAGGCTCATCCTTGGAAAAGAACCTTAAATCATCTTAGCTTCTTTACTGTTTCGGCTAAACAACAAATAGAAATTGTTGTACCAGTAGTTATTGTGGGTAAAGCTGCGGGAGAAAAGGAAGGAGGAATTGTCGAACAAATCATGAACGAATTGAATATTACTTGCGCTGCGGATAATATTCCTGAATCCATTGAAATTAATGTTACTAATTTTGAAATTGGTAGTCTTCTCCAGGTGGGAGAAGTTGTTGTACCAGCAGGAATTACTGTTTTAGATGATCATGATCGTGCTGTTGTTGCTGTAGTAGCACCAGCGAAATCTGTCGATACCGAAGAGACGGAAGTAACACAAGAAAGTGCCGTAGGTTAATTGCTGAATTTATTGAACTGTTAGCAATCAATGACCAAGGATAAAGTTTATCCTTGGTTTTTAGTATTCTGGCTGATTAATTTCTCATCCTTTCTTTGACTGATGTAAAATCAAACGGTTACCTGCTGGATCATAAGCATAAATTTCTAGACCATGAAAGGCTGTGATCATCTTTCCAGGTGGAGGATAGCCCATTCTAGTCAAAGTAGCGATCGCCTGTTCTAAATTTTCTACCTCAATACATAAGCTGATACTACTGCCTAAATTATTGAACTCTTGCTGATGTTCTATTTTAGGGCGAAAAATACCAATACGTAGCTTTTTTAGCTCAAATTCAGCATAAATTGGAGGTCGATAAACACTAGCTTGCTTTTGGAAAAGCTGACTGTAAAAATCTACTAATATTTGTACATTATTAGTAGAAATAGCTACAAAAATATCGCTATAGTTGAAGTTCATCTAATCTTTAGATTAAATCGCTTTCGATATAGTAATTTTATTTATATTATTTATAATTAATGGTATATTAACATTTAATTTATAAACGTAGTTTCTAAGATTAAAATTACTGGTTAAATTAATTTAAAGCGATATTATTCTGATGATCAAAGTCTTAATAGTAGACGATCAACAAACAGTTCAAGAAATTCTTAAAAGTTATATCGAGGTAGAACCTAGTCTAGAGGTGATTGGTTGTGCTAACAATGGTCAAGAAGCCCTAGATTTAATCAAGATCCATCGACCAAATATTGTTTTGATGGATATCGAAATGCCTGTTTTAGATGGGTTGACTGCTACTAAAATTATTTCTGAACAGTTTATTGATACGAGCGTTCTAATTATTAGTGTTCATAATGACGACAGTTATTTAAACACTGCCTTACAGGTAGGTGCCAAAGGATATTTGAAAAAAAATACTCCTGCCAAAGAGTTAATTAATGCAATTTATTCCGCTTATAAAGGCTATTTTCAATTAGGCCCTGGGTTACTAGAAAAGTATCTCCATAGAGTTGGTGAATCTCAATCTAATTTTGAGGAAATAGAACAGTTAAAATCAGTGATACTACAACAGTCTAAATTATTAGAAAATTTAAATAATGGCTCGAATGAACAATCTACAAATCGTAGTAGTAAAGGTAAAGAACGAAGATCAAAAAGCCAATATTCTCTAGAAAATCAATATGCTAGCTTAGAAAAACAAGTTTATTACCTAAAAAATCGTTTAGATAAACTTGATAAGAAAACCGCTTTCCTACAGCAGTTTGGGGTTTTAGTAATCTTGTCTTGTGCAGTTTTAGGTATATTACTGTTGTTGTTTACTTTACAGCCTTAACTTCATCAAGCAAATCAAAATCTTGACGCTTTACTACAAATACAATTTCCCTAGTCAGAAAGTCTAAGAAACTAAACAATAATTTAAAAATCTTTATATTGTGACTCGTTGAACAACTACTATCCGTAGGATAATAAAAGGTCATTGGCATTATTACGTCTTTACTAAAACTAATATCTTTAAACTAAAGATACTCACTTACACACTTATATTTTGATTAAAGGAGAAAATATTGGTTTCTACAACTTCCTTTAAAACGGCTAAATCAGAAGAAATTTTTAGTACTGCTCAAAAACTCATGCCTGGTGGTGTTAGCTCACCAGTGCGAGCTTTCAAATCTGTAGGTGGTCAACCGATTGTATTTGATCACGTTAAAGGGGCTTATATTTGGGATGTCGATGGCAACCAATATATTGATTATGTTGGTACTTGGGGACCCGCCATTTGCGGTCATGCTCACCCTGTCGTTATTGAAGCTCTACACGAAGCATTAGAAAAAGGTACTAGCTTTGGTGCGCCCTGTGCTTTAGAAAATGTCTTGGCAGAAATGGTAATTGACGCTGTACCCAGCATTGATGTAGTTCGCTTCGTTAACTCGGGAACAGAAGCCTGTATGTCTGTCTTACGTTTAATGCGAGCTTTCACTGGTAGAGACAAAATTATCAAGTTTGAAGGCTGCTATCATGGTCATGCAGATATGTTCCTAGTCAAAGCTGGTTCTGGAGTTGCCACTCTGGGCTTGCCAGATTCCCCTGGAGTCCCAAAATCAACTACTAACAACACGTTAACTGCTCCTTATAACGACCTAGAAACCGTCAAAAAACTGTTTGCCGAACATCCTGAACAAATTGCTGGCGTAATTTTAGAGCCAGTTGTTGGTAATTCTGGATTTGTCACTCCTGACGCTGGTTTCTTAGAAGGCTTACGAGAAATAACCCAAGAACATGGCGCACTCTTAGTATTTGATGAAGTAATGACTGGGTTTCGGATCGCCTATGGTGGGGCGCAAGAAAAGTTTGGTGTAACTCCTGATTTGACTACCTTGGGTAAAGTTATTGGTGGCGGTTTACCTGTAGGTGCTTATGGTGGACGTGCTGATATTATGTCTATGGTTGCCCCAGCAGGGCCGATGTATCAAGCAGGAACTTTATCTGGTAATCCTTTAGCAATGACTGCGGGTATTAAAACTTTAGAGTTACTTAGAAAACCAGGTACTTACGAGCAGCTAGAGCAAATTACTCAAAAGCTATCAAACGGTTTATTAGCAGTAGCCAGAGAAGCTGGTCATGAGGTTACTGGTGGTAGTATTAGTGCTATGTTTGGAATGTTCTTTACAGATAAAGAAGTTCATAACTATGACGATGCCAAAACTTCAGATTTAAAGAAATTTGCTCGTTTTCATCGCGGTATGTTGGAACAAGGTATTTATCTTGCACCTTCCCAGTTTGAAGCAGGATTTACTTCTTTAGCTCATACTGACGAAGACATCGATAAAACTCTAGCAGCAGCGAAAAAAGTTTTGGCAGTAATCTAAAAATTTGGGCGTTGCTGGTTTAATAATGGATAATTAATAATGGATAATGGATAATTATCCATTATTAATTATTATGTTTTGGTTTGTAGTTGATTAACTAGAACATTAAATGGTTGCCAGTTATTATCTTCACTAATAGCTTGCCAAACAGATTCAATTACTGGGCGTAGAAGGGCGGTTGAAGGATTCTTTGAGTTCAGGCGATCGCCTACTGTTTTCATATCTTCTTTTGGCAGGATATTTAAACATTTATGGTATAAATTACACCATTTATTAGGTATTTGCTGTCTAAAACTAGTATTTTCTAAGATTAGTTTACTATCTGTTCGCCAGTCATCATTAAATCCTTGAGCAAGTTCCGAGAAAAAACCAGCATAACTAATTTCTGTGTCTCTTAATAGTTCGATAGTTTGAGTAATTAATTCATTGCCAAATAATTCTAAAGACTGCTCAAAACCTAGTTTTTGTAACATCAACTGCTGATAATGTTCTTGATAGCAATCATCAAATTGTGCTAATCCAGCCTCTAAATTTGCTTGTTCTGTAATCATAGCTAAAGGCAACTGCAACATCTCCAAATTAAACTTACAAATATACGGTTGATTGCCGTAACTGTAACGTCCACCATAATCAAAATAGGCTGCGGTAAATCGAGCATTATAAGTAGAAATAAAAGCATAAGGCCCATAATCAAAGCTTTCGCCTGTAATCGACATATTATCGGTATTCAAAACGCCGTGACAAAATCCTGCTGCCATCCATTGCGCTGCTAATTGGGCAACTCTCACAACTAAAGCAGCATAAAATTGACTGTATTTATCTTCTGTATCAGGAATATCGGGATAATAAACAGCAATTACACTATCTAATAATTTACTGATTAGATCTGGACGTTTAAGATAATGTAATCTTTCAAACGTGCCAAACCGAATATGAGAACTACTAAACCTAACCATAACTGAAGAACGAGTCGGGGAAGGTTCATCACCACGCCACAAAGATTCCCCTGTTTCAATTAAACTCAGACAGCGAGAAGTTTTTACTCCTAATTGATGTAAGGCTTCTGCTGCTAAAACCTCTCTCACTCCCCCTTTAAGAGTTAATCTACCATCGGCACTGCGAGAATAGGGAGTTATTCCAGAACCTTTAGTTCCCAAGTCATAGAGATTACTATCTATGCCTCTAACCTGTCCGTATAAAAACCCTCTACCATCTCCTAAAAAAGGATTATACGCACCAAATTGATAGCCATGATAGCGTAAAGCTAAAAAAGGACGTACTCCCTCAAACTTGCCAAACGTCTCAATAAAATCCGCATCGGTAACTGAGGTTGGATCTAAACCTAGTAACGGTAATAATGAATCATTGCGGAAACGCAAAAAATGAGCAGGAAATTCGCTAGCAGCTACCAAATCATAATAATCATCGCCCAAATTCTCCATCACAGATTCATATTCGAGATTGAGGAGAGGATTGGGATTGATTTTCATTGCAGTTACGAGATGAGAAAATAAACTAGTTTTACAATTAATGTATAGGAATTCATCGCAACTTGCTTATATTTTAATTTCATGCCAGATCCCATCATGTATCAAGAGGATGCTTATGTCGTCCTCGAATCCGATCAACCTGAGCAGTTTATGACTGTGGAAGAATTAAAAGCTAAACTGACTAACCTTTTGCTACTGGAGGAAGTAATTATCCCCAGAGAATTAGAACAGTTTAATACAGTCGAATCCCAGGCACAACATTTATTAGATAATTATTTTGAATTAGACATTGGGGCTGATAAATATTTGCAGTGGTATGTAGTGCGCTTAGAAAAGTAACGATAAAATAATTTAGAATGAGTATCGAAATCTCTCCTGCTTCTATCACTGAAAAACCTCTCATCCAGCAGATGATGGAGCTTTATCAATATGACTTTTCAGAATTTACCAATACCGATCTAAACGAACATGGGTATTTTGGCTATTCGCATCTGGACTAATAAAGTATTGTAGCTACAAACATTAATCTGGCTTTTGAATTAGGTAAGACATTAAAAGCTTAGAAACTTCTTGTTCCAACTGACCATCCCTAATAAATTGTGGATGTTGGATAGCTGCCGAATGACATAAAGCTTCAACTGTACGACTAAGAATAAATAGTGTCATTTCTATATTTTGAGGTTGTATGCGATCGCGCCATCGTTCTAAATACCCTTGTAATAATTCGGCAATATGTTTGTCTGTCTGCTGCATTTTTAATCGTTGCGATCGCGGAATTTCTTCGCTTAAAACTTGATGTAGTCGTGGGTTAATTCCATGAACTGCAATTACGGCTTTGACTAATTCGGGAATTGCTATTTCTGGTGGCTCATCAAAAAAATGATTGAGCTTTGATTCCACTATTTCGGCAATTTCATGGCAATGTTGTTCCATTAATGCCACCATCAAAGATTCCTTATTGGGGAAATATTGATACAACGAGCCAATACTGACACCTGCTAGTTCGGCAATGATGTTGGTATTGGTTTTGTCGTAGCCTTTCTCAGTCAAAATGTGAGTAGTTGCTTCTAAAATCGCTTCAACAGTAATACGAGAACGTTCTTGTTGCGGTAGTTTACGGGGATTTCTGGGAGATCTGGACACCATTGAAATACCTCAGTCAAAAGCGAGTTGTTAATACAAGTATTTACTCATATTATTGCATTATGCGAGTAATAACTCACATTGAAAACAGTAGGGTAATTTCTAGCAAAGCTTATACCTGGCAAGGTGGGCAAAAGTATTTTTGCACTTTCTAAATTCAAACTTCAATATTGCCCACCCTACTCTGATACTAAATCCGATTGCTAAAACCCACTTATAATGTGGAAAAGATTAGAAAGT